>JANODH010000040.1:0-8385 GCA_031412595.1 Sphingomonas sp.
TCGAAATAAGGCCTGTGCGTGCTTCGGCGCGGCTTTCCTCGAGGATCGCTCGCCGTGAGACGACGATGTTGCCGCGCTTGCGGTCCATTTTCAGAATCTGGAAGGGCTGGACGATGTCCATCAGCGGGGTCACATCGCGCACGGGGCGGATATCGACCTGGCTGCCGGGCAGGAATGCGACGGCACCGCTCAGATCGACAGTGAAACCACCTTTCACCCGGCCGAAAATGACGCCATCGACACGCGCCGATTTTTCGAATTCTTTTTCAAGCGTGTCCCACGCTGCTTCGCGTCGCGCGCGGTCGCGGCTGAGCATTGCTTCGCCGTGCATGTTTTCGACGCGGTCAACATAAACTTCGACTTCGTCACCGACCTTGATTTCGGCTTTCTGTCCGGGCGCAGCGAATTCACGGAGCGACACGCGGCCTTCAGATTTCAATCCCACATCGATCACGGCCATGTCATTCTCGATGGCCGTAACGGTCCCTTTGACCACCTTGCCTTCGAAGCCCCCGTCGGGCCCGATCGATTGTTCGAGAAGCGCCGCAAAATCGTCGCGCGTGGGAAGTGCCGCTGTGGCCATAAAGCTTATAATCCTAGTTTAATATTTCCGGCCTGCCGGTTGTATCCGGCGGTCTTTGACCGAAGGTGCCACAACGACCGAATATCGCTGCAGCGTCCGCCTGCAATCACTTAAAAGAAGTCGACCAAACAGAAAAGCGCGACCGGTAAATCCCGACGCGCTCTAAGCCGTTACCCGAGCTCCCACCAATGCGACTGCTTGTTGGATGGTCGACGGTATATCCAAATTGCTCGAGTCGAGCAAGTCGGCATCCGCGGCGGACGCAAGAGGTGCAGCAGTCCGTTCCAAATCTCGGGCGTCGCGGCTTTGGATGTCGGCCAAGACATGATCGAAAGTCACATGTGCGCCGGCTTGAAGTAGCTCTTCAAACCGCCTGCGTGCACGAATCTCCGGTCTCGCTGTTACAAATAATTTTGCATCTGCGTCTGGGGCAATCACCGTGCCGATATCGCGCCCGTCAAGAACAGCACCCGCAGCTTGCGTTGCAAAAGTACGCTGGCGATCCAGTAAAGCAGCGCGTACGGCGGGATGAACAGAGACGATCGAAGCGGCTCTTGCCGCTGCCTCGCTGCGAATTTGCAGATCATCGAGCATGGCATCGCTAAAGCCACACGCGCGCAAGGCATCGATCTCGAGACTGGGATCGCCGCCATGGCGCAGAACCGACAGTCCGACAGCGCGATAAAGCAGGCCGGTGTCCAGATGGGGCAAAGCAAAGTGGGCCGCCAGTGCCCGAGCCACAGTGCCTTTGCCCGATGCTGCAGGCCCGTCGACGGCAATAATCATGATGCTTTGGCGCGAAGTGCACCGATCAGCCCGATGCCTGCAATGATCCCCCAAGCCACTTCCAAAATGAACGCTGCCAGATTGAAGTGCACGGAGAGCGAAATCAGCAGCATGATCGCGCCGACGAGATTGAGCGCATTGAAAAGCACTTTGTCCATCGCTTTCGCCATATTCGCATATGTGAACCCACCGATGAACAGCACGCTGCCGAAAATGCCGATGATGTCAGCGGCCAGCGGACTGATCACGCGCCGAGGCCTACAAGCATTTTTTCAAACGTCGGAAAGCTGGTCGCAACGGGTGTGATATCATCGATAACGATTGGTGATTTCGAAACCAGCCCGGCGATAGCAAAGCTCATCGCAATGCGGTGGTCGAGTTGCGCGGCAATCGTCGTCGCGCCGGGAAAGGGATCGCCATCACGACCGTAAACAATCAGGCCATCAGGCAGTTCCTCGACCGCAACACCGATCGCCCGGAGGCCGTTTGCCATAACGGCAATACGGTCTGATTCCTTGACGCGGAGTTCTTCGAGACCGCGGAACACACTTTTGCCTTTGGCGAGTGCAGCGGCGATGAAAAGAACAGGAAATTCATCGACCATGCTGGGTACGATGTCCGGGCTTGTCTCAACGCCCGCCAATGACGAATGACGGACAATGAGATCGGCAACAGCTTCGCCGCCAACAATCCGATCGTTAACGACACTTATGTCGCCGCCCATTGCTCTTAGCACGTTATAGAGTCCCGTGCGCGTCGCGTTCATACCGACATTCAGGATCGTCACGACTGAGCCGGGGACCAGCAGCGCTGCGATCGTAGGGAACGCAGCAGATGACGGATCGCCGGGCACCGTAATATGTTGTGGTACCAGCTCGGCTTCACCCCGGATCGAAATAACATCACCGTCACGGTTCACGTCTGCACCAAAACCTGCCAGCATTCGCTCGCTGTGATCACGCGTTGCCACGGGTTCTATGACGCGCGTGACCCCCGGTGTATTCAAGCCTGCAAGCAAGATCGCGGATTTTACCTGAGCCGAGGCGACCGGCAGCCGATATTCGATCGGCACTGCCGGACAAATTCCGCGAACCATCAGTGGCAGCCGATCACCGGGGCTTGCGGAAAAGGTTGCGCCCATGGTTGAAAGCGGCGCAATCACCCGCGCCATCGGGCGCTTGCTGAGCGAGGCATCGCCCGTGAATGTGACCGTGATCGGGTGCGTGGCCACCAAGCCCATCAGCAGGCGTGTCGACGTTCCCGAATTTCCCATTTCAAGTGCCGATGTCGGCTGCAACAATCCACCGACACCGACGCCGTGCACGTGCCAGCGTGAATTCTGCTGCTCGATCTGGGCACCCATTGCGCGCATGGCATCAGCCGTAGCAAGCACATCTTCACCTTCGAGCAAGCCTTCAATCACGGATTCGCCGACGGCCAAGGCCGATAGCATCAGGGCGCGATGCGAGATCGATTTGTCTCCGGGCACAGTTGCTATCCCGGAGAGCGGGCCGGATGCCGAGTAAGCGCGAGCGGTCTTGTTCATGCCGCGCGGCTTTGACAGCGGCGATTCGCTATGGCAAGGGCGCTCAACTTCGGCGGGCCCACCCGTCGATATCCCTGATTTTGTTGGAGCTGAACGAGCCCATGGTTAAGCCTGAATGGGGCACTAAACGGACATGTCCGAAATGTGCGACCCGCTTTTATGATCTGACGAAAGACGACCCGGTTACGTGCATTTCGTGCGGCAATATCTGGATTCCTGAGTCGATTCTGAAATCGAAGCAACCACTGCCGTTTGACGAACCGAAAAAAGTATTGGCTGAAGCCGATGCCGATCTTAGCGACGACGATTTGGACATCGATGTCGACGAAGACGCCGAAAAGTCGCCGGATGACGAAGTCGATCTTGGCGACGACGACGATCTGGGCGTCGATACGGGTCAAGGCGAACAGGAAGTCTGATCTGCTGGCTTAGAAGCGAGCAGCGTTGTCAGCGACGCTGTTTTGCCATAATACTCAGCAGATATTGGGGCCTTAGCTCAGTTGGTAGAGCGCAACACTGGCAGTGTTGAGGTCAGCGGTTCGAGACCGCTAGGCTCCACCATTACCGAAACAATCGAAAGCGCGGCATCCAAATGCCGCATTTTTTCTCTGGCTGCCGATTAGCTAGATGCGTGCTTCGCAAAGCGCCCGCGCGCAACGAGCGCAGCTGCAGCTAATCCGAACAACATGACCATTGGTGGGGCGGGGACGTCGACCGGTCCGCCGCTGCTGCTGCCGCTTCCGCCACTCGACGAAGACGACGAGCTGCTCGACGAACTCGTGCTAGAGCTGGCCGAAGACGAACTGGAAATGTTCCCGCTCGACGACGATGTTGATGACACGTTGCCGCTCGACGATGATGTCGAAGAGACATTTCCACTCGACGTGCTCGAGGATGATCCCCCGGTCGACGTGGACGATCCACCTGTGCTGGTGCTTGTTGAGGAGCCGCCAGTTGACGACGAGGAGCCACCGGTCGAGCTTGTTGACGATATGCCGCCGGATGATGTCGAGGAGCCCCCCGATGTGCTGCTAACGCCGCCAGTCGAAGTTGAGCTGCCGCCGGATCCGCCGGATGATGTCGATGTTGAACTCCCGCCCGATCCGCCTGATGATGTCGATCCGCCGCTGCTCGTTGACGACACGACGATACCCCCGCCGCCGCTACCGCCACCGAAAAAGCCACCAGCAAAAATACCACCGCCATAGCCGCCATAGCCACCAGACCCGCCGATCACGACGGGATAGCTGCCTTGGGATTGTGCATAAGCTGTATCAATTGGACCCATTGGTGGCAGTGCTTCAGCAGCGATTCCGCCGTTGGAAACGGTTCGTGTGACGGTGGTAACAGTGCGCCCGCCGTTGGCAGCCGCGCAGGCATATTGGGTTGAGGTGCGGCCCACGCGCTTGGCAATTCGCTTTCCCTTAACAGCACGATGCGCGTGCGACGCCGGCTTGCGGACTTTCGCCTTGATTTTGTAGGCTTTGGCCACTTGCGCTCGTGGTTGCTGCGCGACGTGCATTGCGCCGCCGCCCAACACGGCGCCGCCGCAAGCGCAAGCGCACAGTTTAGCCAGAGCCATTTTCACCGACATCGCACCATACCCCGTTTTCCGAAGCTCAACGCCTGACGTGTCTGGCGATTTCCCTTCGGGCTATACCCTGCCGACAAATACGGCCCGCGCAAGGGAGTTAAATGCGTTTTAACGATGTTCTTGAAACTTGAGGTCGGACTGCGGCTTTGATTTGCGGTTAATGTTTCATTTAGGGGCTTTTTTGTACCGGCTCGCGGCCAGACCAGTGCGCTTGTGCGGGCTGGAGGGGCTAGCTATAGGCGCGCCAACAAGTCTAGCGAATGCGACTGGGCAGTGAAACGCGACGAGGAATGTGGAGAAAGTAATGGCCACGCGAACGGATCAGATGGAGCCTCGTAATGACCATGCGGCAAGTTCAATGACAGCACCGAAAGACGAATATCGTCCCTCTGCAGATGAAGAATTTATGAGTGAGCGTCAGCTTACCTACTTCCGTGAAAAGCTGGTTGCATGGAAAGAATCGCTTTTGCGAGAGGGTCAAGACACGCTGGCAACACTTCAGAACGAACCCTTGCGCGAACCTGACGTGACCGATCGGGCATCGAGCGAAACCGATTGGTCGATCGAACTGCGGACGCGCGACCGGCAGCGCAAGCTCATAAGCAAGATTGATGCTGCGCTGCGTCGGATCGAAGACGGTGAATATGGATATTGCGAAGTGACGGGCGAACCTATCTCTCTCGGCCGGCTCGAAGCCCGCCCGATCGCAATGATGTCGATCGAAGCGCAGGAAAAACACGAGCGACAGGAAAAAGTCTCGCGCGACGAGTGACGTTTACGTTTCCGAAGCTGTTGGCGAGTTAAGGGAGACGTTACTGAAACTCTTGGTCTCACATTAGCCATGCCTTCTGATTCGACTACCAGAAACCGTCAGGCGCCTCGCGACAGTTTATTTTTGTCGGCGACTGTGTCTGTTGAGGGAGGGCTAAAGCCCGTGTCCGTTCGCGTGCGGAATTTATCGCCGGGCGGCATGATGGTCGATACCAACGCCATTTTTCAGGAAGGGCTCGCTGTATCGGCCGAACTTCGGGGACTAGGCGCTGTTCGTGGGAAGATCGCGTGGATCATCGAAGGGCGCGCAGGGGTTTCGTTCGACAAGAAAGTCGATCCCAAAGAAGCCCGCGCGCCTGTTGCTAATCCCAAACCGATCGTGTTGTTCACACCGAAACAGCCGCGTGCTCGGCGGCCAGGCCTGAAAATTCCTTGAACTCAATGAATTAAGTTGCTGATCGCTTCTTTCAGCTTCAGTTTCTGCTTTTTAAGCGTCGCCAGAATCGACATGTCGGGATTGGGGCGCGCGATTTCCTCTGCGATGCGCCTGTCGATGCCGGAATGCTTGGCCTGAAGTGCGGTGATGTGCGCGCTGTCCATGCGACTCAACTCCTTGTTTTAGTCACTTGTGAAGTGAACCACTGATTCGTTGATTTGTCTCCACCTTTTTGCACCGATTTTCGATGAGTCGTTCCCGCAGAAGGGCAATTGAGCAATGCTGGCCTGTGCGATACATCCGGCTTACCATCGGGGGTCGGCATGGAACCGCGCGAACTTGAAGCCAGACTGCATAATCTTAAAACCGAGCACCGCGATCTCGACGACGCGATCAACGCGCTTCTCGATGGAGGCAGCAGCGATCAAGTGCAGGTCGCTCGGCTGAAAAAGCGGAAGCTGCGTCTGAAGGACGAGATTGCTGCTGTCTTGGACCAGCTTGTTCCCGATATTATCGCCTGACCCGCATCGGCACGATAACCTTCAGAGATTTGTGATTTCCGCTGCGCACTGACTGTGGCAAGGGATGCCAATGCTCGCGCGCCGCCTTGTCGATGGACTCTACATGGAAACGATGGTCCTGGCTGATGAGGCACGCAGCTATTTTGACACCGCCGGTCGTGTGGCGCGCGACGCGCTCGATCCGCTCGACCGGGTCGTTTTTTCCTGTGAAGCGCTGAAAGTCACAACGCGTTTAATGCATGTGATTGCGTGGTTGCTGACGCATCGCGCGCTTGATGCAGGCGAAATTCCCGCCGAAGCAGCGCTGCATTCGTCAAGACGATTGGGCCAACCTGTTTTGAGTGACGAAAACTCGGTTGCAAAACTGCCCGATGAAGCGCGGGCGCTGGTGGCATCGAGCGTCGATCTGTTTCGCCGCGTTGAGCGTCTCGATGATGGTCTCGACGAAGTGGAACCCGCGCCAAGTCCTGCGCGCTCGTTGCTTAGCCGACTCGAACGGGCATTTTAGTGTGGCTCTAACGGCACTTGATATTCTCGTTTTACTGACGGTCGGGCTGGGTGCAGCGTTGGGATTTGTGCGGGGTTTCGTGAGCGAAACAATCTCACTAGGGGCGTGGATCGTCGCCATTCTCGCTGTCAAAGCCGTGCACGCACCCGTGAGCGCGTTCCTCGTTGCCCCCGTTGGCACGACCTCGGGCGCATCGGTTCTCGCTTTTGCGCTCGTCTTCGGTCTGACATTCCTGATCGTCAAAGCGATCGGATCGGCCGTGGGGAAAACGACTAAAACATCCCTGCTTGGACCGTTTGATCGCATGCTCGGCCTCGGTTTCGGCGCCTTGAAGGGTCTTATCGCGGCAACACTTGTGTTCCTGTTCGTGTCGCTGGTTTTCGATACCATTTACGGTCGATCCCGGCCGCGTCCGGACTGGATGACTGAATCGCGGACCTACCCGTTGTTGCGCGCGAGCTCGGCCTCGGTCGTCGATTTTATCGAGAAGCGCCGCGCCCAATGAGTGCACCACTGTACAATACAGAAATTCTCCGACTGGCTGCATCGGTCGCGGATCGGCCTCGACTGCCGACGCCCGGTGCAACGGTCGAGCGGCGTTCGCCGACCTGCGGCAGCCGGGTCGTGGTGGATGTCAATATCGATTCGCAAGGTCGCGTCGTCGCTTTCGGCCAGGAAGTACGCGCTTGTGCGCTCGGGCAGGCATCGGCCGTGTTGCTCGGGCAGAATATTATCGGACGGACCGCACCCGAAATCCTGCTTTCCGCCGACAGCCTGCGTGCTTTTCTTTTGGCTGAGCGTGATGACCCGGGCGAATGGCCTGGTCTCGACATTTTCGCGCCAGCCCGACCGCATCGGGCCCGCCATGCGTCGATCTTGCTTGCATTTGATGCCGCTGCCGAGGCTGCTGAGCGAGCGGCATCGTGAGTGCGTCGATCCTGCGCGAAGGCGTCATCCTGCTTGGTGCAGGATTGTTGTTCGTCATGGTTTTCCGCCGCTTCGGCCTCGGCTCGGTGCTGGGCTATCTCATTGCAGGTGTCGCCGTCGGACCTGTCGGACTCGGGCTGATCGGTGGTGCGAAATCGAAGCTCGGCGCTGCCGAACTTGGCATTGCACTGTTGCTGTTTCTGGTGGGTCTCGAACTCAACCCCGCGCGACTTTGGCGGCTGAAGCGCGATATTTTTGGCCTCGGGCTTTTGCAGGTGATCATCTGCGGTCTGGCGATTGCCGCACTGGTAAGTGTCGCGACGACGTTTAGTTGGGGCGCAGCGCTGGCGCTTGGGTTGCCGCTGGCCCTCTCGTCGACAGCGCAGGTTTTGCCGAGCCTCAAGTCGTCTGGCCGCATCAACACGCCATTTGGCGAGCGCGCGTTCTCGGTCCTGCTGTTCCAGGATCTGGCCATCGTTCCGCTGATCACGATCATTGCGGCGCTGTCGCGGGCGCCTGCCGATCCTGCGGCGCCACCGGGCTGGACGATGGGGCTTTACACCGTTGGCGCTGTCGTCGGACTCGTGCTGGCGGGGCGCTATGTCATCGGGCCGCTGCTGCGGCTGATCGGCCGTCTGGGTGAGCAGGAATTGTTCATTGTCGTCGGCCTGTTTACGGTCTTTGCGGCGGCCTCGGTCATGGAGTTGCTTCAT
>JANODH010000041.1:0-7028 GCA_031412595.1 Sphingomonas sp.
CGTCGAAATTCTGCGTTACCGCACCGGCAAGAACCCGGTCGAGCGCAACACCGCCGCCGATCAGCAGCAGCAATATCCAAGCAGCTGCCACGCCGATCATCCGCCGGGACAATGAACCCTTGGTCTGCGACGCCCCTCCAACCAGCGGCGCAGCGTCGACGGGCGGGATGAGTTTAACCGCCAGCCGGTTCATCGAGCGAATAGCCGAGGCCCCGAATCGTCGTGATCACATCGGGACCGAGCTTTTTCCGGATACGCGTGACGAAAACTTCGATTGTGTTCGAATCGCGATCAAAATCCTGATCATAAATATGTTCGATCAGTTCGGTGCGGCTGACAACCTTGCCTTTATGGTGCAGCAGATAGCTTAGCAGCTTATATTCCTGTGCCGTCAGTTTTACGGGTTCGCCAGCGAGCGTAACGCGGCCCGAACGGGTATCGAGGCGGACGTCGCCAGCCGTCATTTCTGCGCTCGCATTGCCTGCGGCCCGGCGGATCAACGCGCGCAACCGCGCAATCAGTTCTTCGGTTTGAAACGGTTTTGCCAGATAATCGTCGGCCCCCGCATCGAGCCCCGCTACTTTGTCCGACC
Source organism: Sphingomonas sp. (assembly GCA_031412595.1). GTDB lineage: Bacteria > Pseudomonadota > Alphaproteobacteria > Sphingomonadales > Sphingomonadaceae > Sphingomonas_O. The sequence goes on from JANODH010000041.1 coordinate 593, forward strand.
AGCTATCGCGCGCCGTCAGCACGAGCACGGGAAACGTCTTCCCTTCCTTGCGCCAGCGGTCAAGCACAGTAAGCCCGTCGATTTCGGGCAAACCGAGATCGAGAATGATCGCATCGTAACTTTCGGTCGAGCCGAGATAATGACCGTCCTCGCCGTCAGTGGCCAGGTCGACGGCATAGCCTGCGCCTTCCAATGTATTTTTAAGCTGCGCACCCAGTGTTGGTTCGTCTTCGACGATCAAAAGCCGCATATCGGTCTCCCTATTTCGTGATCCCTAGCGGGGATTAATCGCCAGCGCGACCCACGATTGCGCCGGTGCGGCCATCGACATCGACCCAGATAACCGAGCCGTCGCGCATGAATTTCAAGCGATAACGGCTGACGTCTTCATCATATTCGGCGCCGATATAATTGGCACCGCGCGATTTCATGCGCGGAACAATGCCATTTTCGATTGCCCGTAATGGCATCAGCGATCCAGTTCGGCGTCCTTCGTAAACAGCATCGGCTTCGCCGCGCCGCCCCTGCGCATCGACATGCGATGCAAACGGCGCGATCAGCAGCACGCTTAAAATAGCAAGATTTAACCGGTTCATGGGCGTCGGTTACGCATATGCCATTGAATAAGTCATGAATAGGCCGTCCACGATGCAGACAGGAAAGGTTTCGCTTTCCGGAGCGGGTCCCGCTCGGCTAGGGCAGTGCCATATGAGTGCGGACATCGAATGCGATATTGCCATTGTCGGTGGCGGGCTGGCAGGTGGACTGGCAGCTTATGCACTGTCGATAAAGCGGCCAGAGCTTTCTGTCCGGCTCATCGATCCCTCGCCTGTGTTCGGCGGCAATCATATTTGGTCCTTCTTTACCAGCGACATCGCGCCCGAAGATTGGTGGATCGTCGAGCCTTTCATCGATCACCGCTGGGATCGGTACGAAACCCGCTTTCCCGCGCACACCCGGCTTTTTGACTCGCCATTCAACTCGATCCGGTCACAACGCTATGACGGCCATCTGCGCGCGGTGCTGCCTGATACGGTGCCGGTACAAGGCGAAGCTGTCGAATTATCGCAAACCACTGTCTATCTAAGCGACCAGCGCCGGATTGCCGCAAAAGGTGTTTTCGACGGACGCGGTGTCGCCGACCTCGACCATCTCGATTTCGGTTGGCAGAAATTCGTGGGGCAGGAATTTCGCACGGCGCAGCCGCATGGCCTTACCCATCCGATCGTCATGGATGCCACTGTCGACCAGATTGATGGCTATCGGTTCGTCTACGCGCTCCCTTTCGCCGAAGACCGCATTTTTATCGAAGACACTTATTATAGTGACGGTCCCGAAATCGACCGCGAAGCCATGGCCGCACGGATCCGGGCGTATGCAGCCGCACAAGGCTGGGAACTGGCCGAACAGATTCATCAGGAAATGGGGGCGCTGCCCGTCACGATGGGCGGCAATTTCGATGCATATTGGCAGTCAGGCGGCGAGGCGGCGAAGATCGGTGTGCGCGCCGCGCTTTTTCACGGAACAACCGGCTTTTCGCTGCCCGATGCAGTGCGGACCGCTTCGTTGATTGCCAAGCTAGATGATTTGTCCGGACCCGCCATCGCGGCCGCCATGCGCGAATTTGCCGAAGCTCGCTGGAAAGGCGGCAGCTTCTATCGCCTGCTCGACCGAATGCTGTTCCGCGCCGCAATACCGGGCACGCGCTATCAGGTCCTGCAGCGCTTTTACGGGCTGGCGCCGTCGCTCATTCAGCGATTTTACGCCGGAAACACGACGTTTTTCGACAAAGCACGGATCTTGTCAGGCAAACCACCCGTGCCGATCGGGCGCGCCATGGCCGTCATGCGGGAAACCAAACGGTGAAACGGCTCGCGATTTATTGCGGTTCTGCCTCGCCGGCGGACCCCATTTATATCGAAGCCGCGCGCATGGTTGGGACCGAACTGGCGCGCCGCGGCATCGGCGTCGTTTATGGTGGCGGCCGCCTCGGCCTCATGGGGGCCGTCGCAGACGCGGCGCTTGCTGTAGGCGGCAAAGTGATCGGGATCATTCCACAAGCGCTCGTCGATGCCGAAGTCGCGCATCGCGGCTGTACCGAACTACGCGTGGTTTCGGGCATGCACGAGCGCAAGGCGCTGTTCACCGATTTGTCCGATGGGTTCATCACGCTGCCCGGTGGCGTCGGCACGATGGACGAGCTGTGGGAAGCGGTCAGCTGGTCGCAACTTGGCTATCATGAAAAGCCGGTCGGGCTGCTGAATGTCGGCGGGTTCTACGATACGCTGATTGCCTTTAACGAGCACATGAAGTCGGTCGGTTTCGTCCGCCCGCAGCATGGCGGCATCCTGCTTGCCGACACATCGCTCGATGGCCTGCTCGCACAAATGGCTGGCTATCGCCCGCACGAAACGATTTTCAAGCTGAAAGCTGCCAATTTGTGAGCCGCGATCGTGATGCGCTCATTGCCGCTGCTGCCGAATCGATTGCGAAGGGATCGAAATCCTTTTCGCTGGCAAGCAAGCTGTTCGACAAGGCAACACGTGAGCGTGCGTGGCTGCTCTATTTCTGGTGCCGGACGTGCGACGATATTGCCGACGGGCAGGATCATGGCGGGGCGATGTCGCACGTTGCCGATGCCGCCGAGCGCGTGGCACAAATTACCGAACTAACCACCATGGCGCTTGATGGCGAGCCGACAGGGCAAGCGGCGTTCGATGCGCTCGGCGTCGTCGTGCGCGAAACCGGCATTCCGCGTGATCTGCCTTATGACGTGATCGAAGGATTTGCTCTTGATGCAGCAGGCTGGCGTCCGCGCAAGGAAGCCGATCTCCTGAAATACTGCTATCATGTCGCCGGTGCCGTCGGGCGGATGATGGCAATCGTTATGGGCGTTTCGCCGGATGATGAAGACACGCTCGATCGCGCGACCGACCTTGGGCTTGCGTTTCAACTGGCGAACATCGCGCGCGACTTGTCCGAAGATGATGCCGTGGGCCGCTGCTATCTGCCCGAGGACTGGATCGTCGAAGCCGATATTCCACCGGGCGAACATATGCGCCCGCATTATCGCAGCCGTGTGGCGGATATGGCATGGTGGCTCGCGGATATGGCCGAAGATTACGAGGCCTCGGCGCGCGTCGGCGCCGTGAAATTGCCATTTCGCAGCCGCTGGGCCGTTTTGGCAGCGGCTGGCATATATGGCGACATTGCCCGTGAAGTGGCCAAGCGCGGGAGCGCTGCCTGGAACCACCGTGTTGTAACGGCCAGATCAGCAAAGGCGGCCTGGGTTGCAAAAGCATGGGGCCAGGCTGTCACCAATCGCCCAGCACCGTTCGACCGCGCCGATCTTTGGACACTGGCCAGCGCAGACTTGCCGCACCGCGACCGTCGGGTAAAGCGCTAGCGATGCGCCAGTATCACGATCTCCTCCGCCATATCCTCGACCACGGCGTGCCGCAGGCCGACCGGACGGGCGTCGGCACGCTGAGCACGTTCGGCTACCAGATGCGCTTCGATCTCAGCGCCGGTTTCCCGCTGGTGACCACCAAGAAACTCCACGTCCGCTCCATTTTCATCGAACTGCTCTGGTTCCTGCGCGGCGAGACCAACAACAATTGGCTTAAAGAACGCGGCGTCGGCATATGGGATGAATGGGCGCGCGATGATGGCGATCTCGGGCCGATTTACGGCAAGCAATGGCGCGACTGGGTGGCCCCCGACGGTCGCCATATCGACCAGATTAAGTTGCTTGTGGAGCAGATAAGGACCAACCCTGCCAGCCGCCGCCAGATCGTCAGCGCATGGAACCCTGGCGAGCTCGACCAGATGGCACTCGCGCCGTGCCACTGCCTGTTCCAGACCTGGGTCGCGAACGGGAAACTCTCGCTGCAACTTTACCAACGCTCGGCGGATGTGTTCCTCGGCGTGCCATTCAATATCGCCAGCTACGCGCTACTCACGCATTTGCTGGCCGATCAGTGCGGACTCGCGGTCGGCGAGTTCATCTGGACCGGCGGGGATACGCATCTTTACGTGAACCATCTCGATCAGGCGCGCCTGCAACTCACCCGCGAGCCCAAACCCCTGCCCAAATTAGTGCTCAAGCGCCGGGCGGACAGCATCGACTCATACGAATATGAGGATTTCGCGATCGAGGGTTACGACGCCCACCCGCATATAAAAGGCGAGGTGGCAGTATGATCACGCTCATCGTTGCGCGCGCGGACAATGGCATTATCGGCAAGGATGGCGCGTTGCCGTGGCACATTCCGGCGGACCTGAAACGTTTCAAGGCGCTGACGATGGGCAAACCAATGATAATGGGGCGCAAGACGTTCGAGAGTTTGCCCGGCATCCTGCCCGGTCGTCGCCATATCGTTTTGACGCGTGGCGACTGGACAGCGCAGGCCGCCGATATAGCGCATGACGTCGAAGGCGCGCTGGCGCTGGCGGGCAACGAGGCATTCGTCATCGGTGGGGCCGAAATATTTGCATTGTTTGAGCCGCATGCCGATGTGTTCGAGCTGACCGAAGTTCATCATGATGCAAAGGGCGATGTCCGCATGCCTGCGCCTGACCCCGCCGTGTGGATGGAAACTGCGCGCGACGATCAGGATGGATACAGCTTCGTGACGCTGGCAAGGCGACCCGCTTGAAGCGCCTATCCGCTTGGCTGGCGCTCCTTGTCGGGATAGCCGCGCTTACTTTTTTCGGTTTCCTGCCGCCTTATTTCGAAAGCACCGTCAACCGAGTCACCGGACCACAACCGCCTGTCGTTTCGGCGCGTGCCACAATGCTGCATAAGAAACTCCGGATCGCCGACATGCATGCCGATACGTTGCTGTGGACGCGCAATTTCCTGTCGCGGGGAACACGCGGGCAAGTCGATTTGCCGCGCCTCACCGACGGCAATGTCGCGCTGCAGATCCTGTCATCGGTCACCAAAACGCCCAAGGGCCAGAACTACGACGCCAACAGCGACGCGACCGACAATATCACGCTGCTCGCCGTCGCGCAGGGGCAGCCAGTGCGGACATGGGGTTCGCTGATCGAGCGCTCGCTGTGGCATGCCGAAAAACTGCGGCAGGCCGAAGCCGGCGCACGCGGCAAACTGCGCGTCGTCCGTTCGCGCGCTAATCTCGAACAACTGCTGGCCGACCGTAATCGTGACGCGCGGCTGACTGGCACGATGCTATCGATCGAAGGCTTGCAAAATCTCGAAGTCAAGCGCGCCAATCTCGACCGGCTTTACGATGCGGGATTCCGCATGGCGGGACTCGTGCATTTCTTCGACAATGAACTTGCCGGATCGATGCACGGGATCAAAAAGGGCGGACTTACCCCGTTCGGCATCGAAATCATCCGCGCGATGGAAGCCAAGGGTATGGTCGTCGACATTGCGCATTCGAGCCACGCCACCGTAGCCCAAGTGCTCGGCATGGCCCGCAAGCCCGTCGTTTCCAGCCATGGCGGCGTGCAGGCAACGTGCAAGGTCAACCGCAACCTGACCGACGACGAAATCAGGGGTGTCGCGCGCACCGGCGGCGTCATCGGCATCGGCTATTGGGACGCGGCGGTCTGCGACAATTCGCCCGCCGGCATCGTCAAAGCGATCGCGCATGTCCGTAATCTTGTCGGTATCGGCCATGTCGGGCTCGGCAGCGATTTCGATGGTGCGGTCGAAACGCAGTTCGATACCACCCGGCTCGATGCGATCACGCAAGCCCTGATCAACGCAGGCTTCACCGACGCCGACATCGCCAAAGTCATGGGCGCCAATGTGTTGCGCGTGCTGGCGCAGACATTGCCGCCGCGCTGACCCCGCCATATAGCCGCGGCATGATACGTCTGCACGGGGGAAAGACAGTCGACGGTGCTCTGCGCGGCGGCGTTGTGGCACTGGGCAATTTCGATGGTTTTCATCGGGGGCATCAGGCCGTCGTCGGGCACGCCGTTGCGGCGGCGAAAGCACGGGGGGTCCCGGCAATCGTCGCGACGTTCGATCCGCATCCGATCCGCCATTTCCGCCCCGACGTGCCGCCTTTTCGCCTGACGACGCTCGATCAGCGCCAGCGCTTGTTTGCGAGCGCCGGCGCGGACGCCATGCTCGTTTTCGACTTCAACGCGCAGCTGGCCGAAGTTTCGGCAAGCGATTTCATCACCGACTGGCTGATCGCGCGCGCAGGCGCATCGGGGGTGGTACGGGCGAGGATTTCACGTTCGGCAAAGCGCGCGGTGGCAATGTCGACGTGCTGGCTCAAATCGGTTTGTCGCATGGCCTGATGGTCGACGCAGTCGGACCGGTGTCCGAAGGCGAAGAAGTCATATCGTCCAGCCGCATCCGTACGGCTTTGCAAGCAGGCGATTGCGCAACCGCAACGCGCTTGCTTACACGCCCATTCGCGATCGAAGGCGTCGTGCAGCATGGCGACAA
>JANODH010000042.1:0-3802 GCA_031412595.1 Sphingomonas sp.
TCCGGCGTTCGATCTGCTGCACTGGAACGGCGATACGACCAACCTGCCCGCCAAATGGCACAAATCTTATCTGTGCGATCTCTATCGCGACAATAAACTGGTGGTGCCGGGTGCGTTGCCGAGCAGATAATTGCTGACAACGGTATTCCAGATCAGGTCTTTGCCGCGCAGCAGATTAAAAGTGAGCGCAAGATAGCGACCATCGAGAAACCCTTGGGCGGAAAGCTGGTCGATCATCGCGAGATTGGCATCATCGACAAAGTTAAGCAGTTCGCCCGCTTCGCTGAAATCAATCTGCGCCGTAAAGAACGTCGCTGATTTGACGTGCTTGGCTTTGCCTTTGGCGGCCAGCACGGCCAGCGTCGCTGCAAGCGTCGTGCCCGCAACGCAATAGCCGATCGTATGCACCGAATTCACATCGAGCAGTTTGCGAACGGTATCGATCGCATCGATCTGCGCGGCGATATAATCGTCCCAGATGATGTCTGCCATCGACGCGTCAGCCGATTTCCAGCTGACAATGAACACGCTCAGCCCCTGGCTCACCGCCCAGCGGATAAAACTTTTCTCAGGGCTTAGATCGAGAATATAAAAGCGATTAATCCACGGCGGAAAGATCACGAGCGGCGTTTTGCCGACCATCGGCGTCGTCGGCGCATAGTGGATCAGTTGATACAACGGCGTTTCGTGAACGACTTTGCCCGGGGTCGTTGCGATGTTTCGGCCAACTTCGAAGGCCCCTGACGCTGTGTGCGTCAGTTGCCCGCGCTGCATATCGGCCATCAGGTGCTGAAACCCATTCGCCAGACTTGCGCCGTTGGTTTCCAATGCCCTGTTCAGCGCAATCGGATTGGTAAGCGGCGAATTGGCAGGCGACATGGCCTCGACCAACGTTCGCATGGCAAAAGCCATCTGTGTCTTCTGATGCGCCTCGACTGGCATGTTATAGACCGCCGCCATCATTACATCGGACATGATGGCATAGCCCTGGCGCATCAGGTCGAAAACCGGATGTTCCCATTCGGGGCCCGCAAAGCGCTTGTCACGTGGATCGACTTTGTCCCGGTTGGCTTCCGCAATCGGCTTCAGCAAGGCACCCCACCCATCGAGGATAGCGCGGATGCCGGCAGCAGAGTCGGCTGTTGGTTCCATTGTCATCTTTCCAACTCCGCAGCCGCAGAAGAAACACAGGGCTTCGACAAGCTCTGCGCAAAGCGTTATGACAAATCAACTAACCCAAAGGGATGGAAATGTCCGACGAATTCTATCGCATGAAGCGGTTGCCGCCTTACGTCATCGCCGAAGTGAACGCGATGCGGGCAGCAGCGCGTGCCGGTGGCGAGGATATTATCGATCTCGGCATGGGCAATCCCGATCTGCCACCGCCGCAGCATGTCATCGACAAGTTGTGCGAAGTGGCGATGAAACCCGATTCGCACGGCTATTCCGCGTCGAAAGGCATTCCCGGGATTCGCAAGGCGCAAGCGAATTATTACGCGCGCCGCTTCGGCGTCGACCTCAATCCCGAAACCGAAGTCGTGATGACAATGGGGTCAAAGGAAGGGCTTGCCAGCCTCGCCACTGCTATTACCGCCCCGGGTGACGTCGTGCTGGCGCCCAATCCGAGTTATCCGATCCACACCTTCGGCTTTATCATCGCAGGGGCGACAATCCGCAGCGTGCCGACCACGCCGGATGAAAATTACTGGCGGTCGCTCGACCGGGCGATGGCGTTCACCGTACCGCGCCCGTCGGTCCTGATCGTCAACTATCCATCGAACCCGACCGCAGAAACGGTTGATCTAAGTTTCTATACGCGACTTGTTGCATGGGCGAAGGAAAACAAAGTCTGGGTGCTGTCGGATCTTGCTTATTCCGAGCTTTATTTCGACGGCAATCCAACGCCTTCGATCCTGCAAGTGCCCGGCGCCAAGGATATTGCCGTCGAGTTTACCTCGATGTCGAAAACTTTCTCGATGGCGGGCTGGCGCGTCGGCTTTGCGGTCGGCAACGCGCACCTCATCGCGGCATTGACGCGCGTGAAGTCCTATCTGGATTACGGCGCATTCACGCCCATTCAGGCAGCGGCTTGTGCAGCCCTGAACGGGCCGCAGGACATCGTTCAAACCAATCGCGAACTGTATCACAAACGCCGCGATGTGCTGGTCGAAAGCTTCGGTCGCGCGGGTTGGGAGATACCGGCTCCGCGCGCCAGCATGTTCTGCTGGGCGCCGGTTCCGCCCGCACTCGCGCATCTGGGCTCGCTCGAATTTACCAAGCAATTGCTGACGCATGCAGGCGTGGCCGTCGCGCCTGGTGTCGGTTACGGCGAGGACGGCGAAGGCTTCGTCCGGATCGCCATGGTCGAAAACGAACAACGCATCCGCCAAGCCGCACGCAACGTGAAAAAATATCTGCAGAGCATGGGAGTGAATGTCGGCGCAAAAGTGGGATGACGCGCGCTGAACTCGAGATGCAGTGGTTGTCGCTGACACGTGAGACACTGCCTGCGCTGGCGCCAATGCGCAGCTGGCCGATCCGCAACCACCATTGTTTCCAGCGCGTGCTGCTTGATGCGGCATGCGGTCAATGCTGGTATGACTGCATCGCGGGACGACCGGCTTACCGACATGCCAGTGACGAGCTTCTCGGCGCAGCTGTTGCTTATGCCCGTGACCTTATCGATGGCACAGCCGATTTGCCTGCTTTGATCGCGCAATCGCTGCGCTATCGGGGAAAAGCATAGGATGCCGCGTGCCGATTTTCGCTTCTCGACGCGTATCCGCGTGCGCTGGTCGGAAGTCGATCCACAGGCTGTCGTCTTCAACGCCCGTTATCTCGATTATGCCGATATCGCCGTCACCGAATACTGGCGCGCCGTCCGCGCTGATGGCATCTGGAACGATGCACCGCTCGAGTGTCATGTCGCCAAAGCAGAAGTCCTTTTCAAAAAGCCGATTAAAGCCGACGAGGAAATCGATTTGCTGATCCGTACGGCACGCTTCGGGACGACAAGCATGACAAATCTGGTTGAAATTCACGGCGCGAGTGATGGCGACGATTTGCGCGCGGCGATCGAGCTGGTCGCGGTTCATATCGATTTGGCGGACCATCGTCCGCGCCCCATTCCCGAGATCGTGCGAACGGCACTTACTGCATTCGATGCGGGCAGATGAGCGAAATCATCGCCGTTACCGACATTGCGCGGACAATCCAGCTTGCCGTCGCGCCGGTTTTCCTTCTGGCAGGCATTGGAGCGTTCATGAACGTCATCGCCGGACGGCTGAACCGCGTTGTCGACCGCGCACGCGTACTTGAGCGGCTTCATCCCGAGTCGAGCGGGGCCGAGCATGACCGGCATGTGTGGGAATTGCGCTTGCTCGATCAGCGGATAACGCTCGCGAGCAACGCCATTTTCCTGTGCGTCGCCAGTGCCATCACGGTCTGCGTTGTCGTAACCCTGCTGTTTGTCGCCGAACTCGCGAGCCTCAATTACGGTGCCAGCGTTTCGATCCTGTTTGTCCTGTCGATGGTCCTGCTGGCGGTGGGCTTGGCGTTGTTCCTGATCGAAACGCGCGTGGCCGTGCGCGGCATCCGCATTCGCAAGGAACTGCTCGAACAGCCGCGCCGGGGTTAGCGCACGGTGATTGTGGAACGAAACGTGGGCGCCGGAAAGGCTCCGCGCGCGCGCTCAAAAGCATCACCCGCGTTCAGCAACATAGCCTCGCTCCATGCCGGACCGATGAAAGACAAGCCGACCGGCAGGCCGCCGACCAGGCCCATCGGCACTGTCAGGTGCGGA
>JANODH010000043.1:0-2287 GCA_031412595.1 Sphingomonas sp.
CCACTTCTTCCTGATCCATATCGACCGGGATCAGTGTCTGTTCGCGCTTCATCACATCGGCCAGCGCAATGCTGCGCGGTGTCCGCAAAATCCACGACAACTGGCAGGTGCCGATCGGCCGGTGCTGCGGATCGACGATGAAGATTTCCCAGAAATCGGTCGTGAGATCAGGATTATCGCGCAGATAATCGATGACTTGCCCGACCATCATATGTTCGGGCACAGCAATCAGCTCGCGCTGCATCAGGCGACCGGCGGATTCCTCCGGAAATGCGAGCGCCGCTTCGATCGCCGCACGGTCATCAGGGTCAAGCGCGCGCAGGACAGCGGCCTGATCGGCGTCGTCCATGTCCTCGATAATTGCAACGGCGTCATCCGTGTCGAGTTCGGAGGCAATATCGGCGACTTGTGTCGCCGTCAGCGCATCGATCAGTTCCTCGCGGACGTGATCGTTCATTTCCGAAAGAACATCACCGTCGAGCAGATCGGCAAGCGCCGACGCAAGCGCCGCGCGCCGGTCCGACGGCGTTAACTCAAAAAGATCAGCGATGTCGGCAGGATGGAGCGGCGCAACAAGGTCGCGCGCGCCCTGGTCATCGCCATCCTCGACGCGCGCCAGAACCTCTCGGACGAACTCGGGGCGAAGCCGATCGTCTTCGTCAAGCTGTGTTTCGGATGGAGTATCGATCTGGAGGTCGGTTTCGCTCATCGCTGGTCGCCCTCCTCGCGCACGCTAATTACAGACGGTCGGCGCGATTAATCGCCTTCGCCCGGCTCCGGCGAAAAGAATGTCGCGAATTTATCCGCCATGCCTTTGTGATCCTCGGCATCGGCGGGTGCTTCGCGACCGCGCGTGATATTCGGCCATTGCGCCGAGAATGTTGCGTTGAGCTCCAGCCATTGTTCCTGACCGCTTTCGGTATCGGGCAGAATCGCTTCGGCAGGGCATTCGGGTTCACAGACGCCGCAATCGATGCATTCGTTCGGATTGATGACCAGCATGTTTTCACCCTCGTAGAAACAATCGACAGGGCATACTTCGACGCAGGTCATATACTTGCACTTGATGCAGGCTTCAGTGACGACATAAGTCATTATGCTTCGCGGCTCCACGTTTGGGTTCGGAGCGAATCGTTAGGATTGCGGGGGCGTGGCGTCAACCGCCTGCAGACCACGCTTGCAGCGCCGCAAAAGCAGGGGATGCGGGCTTTGCCGGTTCGGCGCGCGGCCGCGTTCGGCTGCGCCATGTCCATTGGCCTTCGGTTCCAGCGCGAAAGCCGCATGCGCGCAGGATCAGATCGAAAGTCGCAGCATCAATCCCGAAAGAGATCGCAAGTGCCGGATCGGGCACGAATGCGGCGCCTGCTTTACGCTTGTCGTGCAGCGCGCGGGCAATGCGCTCGACCAGATCGATGCGGACTTGCTTGGCGCCGAACGCGCGAAAACCGGGAATCTGGCCTTGACTGGCTGTGATCGTCGCACCGGGTGGCGGGAGCACGGGGCAGGCAGTCTTGCGTGCAACAGCCCTGAGGATCGCAATTAACCGCACGGCGTCAGGCTTCAAAAGGCGCGGATCGAAGACATCGAGCGTGCCGACGATCAAGCCGGCTTTCCGCAGGATACGGCGGTCGTCGCTATCGAGTGCTGCCAGCGCAGCATCGACTTCGTAACGATCGACACATCCACCGTTGGCGGCAAGCGGTGCCAGCAGCGCACGGACATGCGGCGCTGTAAACAGATCCGTGGCTGACGCTGTCATGGCTATCAAAGGCGCAAGCGACCGCTTCATTATACTGGCAAACCACTGCTCGATCCGGGCGACCACACGCTCGCGATCGGGCGCATTCAATGTGTCGAGCGCAGGGTCCGGGCGGAGGCGCGGTTCGGTGAGCGAGCGCCCTGCCGTCACGCGCGCGACCATATGCCCGCACCACCGTATCGCCAGCGCATCACTGTCCAGGGCAAACTCGGTATCGTTCGCACTAACCAGCGCGGCAGCGCGGCGAGCGCGCTCCTTGGGCAAGCGGCGCTCGGCCGCGGCAAGGAGGCGTTTGCGATCGCCCGTCCGTGCGGCGGGATCGACCGTGAACGCAAAGCCATCGATCCGGCCGATCGCTTCGTCTTCGACAAGGACCGCGCCGTCATCACGCACGTCGACGTCGAGCAGTGCCGGATCATTCCCAATCTCGCGCATGAGCACGGCAGTGCGGCGGTCGACGAAGCGCTCGGTCAGGCGGGCGTGGAGCGCATCGGAGAGCTTCTCCTCGAGTGCTGCCGCACGCGCTGA
>JANODH010000044.1:0-2507 GCA_031412595.1 Sphingomonas sp.
AGTCGGACCGGTGTCCGAAGGCGAAGAAGTCATATCGTCCAGCCGCATCCGTACGGCTTTGCAAGCAGGCGATTGCGCAACCGCAACGCGCTTGCTTACACGCCCATTCGCGATCGAAGGCGTCGTGCAGCATGGCGACAAGAATGGGCGCCTGCTCGGCTATCCGACCGCCAATATCGATATGGGCAGCTATCTGCGCCCGCGTTACGGCATTTACGCCGTGCGCGGGCGACTGGCCGACGGGCGGATAGTCGATGGAGCCGCAAATCTCGGCATCCGGCCGCAATTCGTGCCGCCCAAGGAGCTGCTCGAACCCTTTTTCTTCGATTTCGATGAAGACCTTTACGGGCAGACCATCGAAGTCGAAATGCACGCCTTCATCCGCCCCGAAGCCAAGTTCGATGACCTCGATGCATTGAAGGCACAGATGGAGCGCGATTGCGCCGCAGCGAAGGCTATCCTAAGCGCGCGCTGACATGACCGAACCGCGCGACTATCGAGACACCGTCTTCCTGCCGAAGACCGATTTCCCCATGAAGGCTGGACTCCCGCAAAAGGAGCCGATCATCCTCGCGAAATGGCAGGAGCAGCTGCTTTACGAAAAGCTGCGCGAGAGCCGTCGTGGCCGCGAAAAATTCATCCTCCACGACGGCCCGCCCTATGCCAATGGCGACATGCACATCGGCCATGCGCTAAACCATATCCTGAAGGACATGGTGGTGCGCACGCAAAGCCTGCTCGGCAAGGACGCGCCCTATGTGCCCGGCTGGGATTGTCACGGCCTCCCCATCGAATGGAAAGTCGAAGAAGCGTATCGCAAGAAAAAGCTGAACAAGGACGAAGTGCCTGCGCCCGAGTTTCGCGCCGAATGCCGCGCCTATGCACAAGGCTGGGTCGATGTGCAGCGCGAGCAATTGAAGCGGCTGGGCATCAATGGCGACTGGGACCACCCCTATCTGACGATGGACTTTGCCGCCGAAGCCACCATCGTCGCCGAGCTGATGAAGTTCGCGGAGTCGGGGCAACTCTATCGTGGGGCAAAGCCGGTGATGTGGTCCCCGGTCGAAAAGACCGCGCTCGCCGAGGCCGAGGTCGAATATGAGGACATCGTCTCGACGCAGATCGATGTCGCGTTCGAGATACTGGAATCCCCCAACTGCCCGAAGATTTCTGAACTTCTAAAGGGTGGATGGCAGGTCAAGGCGGTCATCTGGACGACCACACCGTGGACCATCCCAGTGAACCAAGCGTTGGCGTTCAGTCCAACGTCGCAATACCGTATCGTTGGCGAAGGAGGGACGAAGATTGCCTATCTCGTGGCCGATGAATTGTGGGAGCACCATTTTTACAAGCGTGCGGAGGCATTTAATGGTCCCGTTCATTACGTAGAGCCAATTGACGGTTATCCGGGCGGCAACGACAGCCTTCTTGCTGGCGAGCAGCTTGAGGGTGCAGTCGCCCGCCACCCGATGCACCATCTCGGCGGGTTCTTTGCGAAACCGCGCCCCTTCCTGCCCGGCGATTTCGTCACCACCGAACAGGGCACCGGCCTCGTCCATATGGCGCCCGATCACGGCGAGGATGATTTCGACCTGTGCAAGGCGAATGGCATCGAACCGGTGTTCGCGGTCGAGGGCGACGGGAAGTACCGCGCCGACTGGGCGTGGCTCGGCGGACAGGGCTCGGTCATCAACGCCAAGTTCAACGCGCCCGACGGCCCCATCTGCGAGGCGTTGCGCGAGGGCGGCGCATTGCGCGCGGCGAGTGCGGACTACAAACACAGCTATCCACATTCGTGGCGTTCCAAAGCCAAACTCATCTTCCGCGCGACGCCGCAATGGTTCATTCCCATGGGTGAAGCTGGGGGCCTGCGCGAAACCGCGCTGACCGCCATTAAAGACACGCGCTGGGTGCCCGAAAAGGGCCAGAACCGCATCACCGCGATGGTCGAAGGGCGGCCCGATTGGGTCATCAGCCGCCAGCGCGCCTGGGGCGTGCCGATCACGTTGTTCGTGGACCGAAAGTCCGGCGCGTATCTGTGTGACCCGCAAGTCAACGCGCGCATTGTCGCGGCAGTGCGCGAAGGCGGCGTCGACGCGTGGACCGACGCGCGCGCGCAGAAATATCTGGGCGACGCCTACAACGCCGCCGATTATGAGCGCCAGACCGATATTCTCGACGTCTGGTTCGACAGCGGCTGCACGCATGCTTTCGTCCTCGAATCGGGCAAATGGCCGGACCTTCAAGCGCCCGCCGACCTCTATCTCGAAGGGTCGGACCAGCATCGCGGCTGGTTTCAGTCTTCCTTGCTCGAAAGCTGCGGCACACGCGGGCGTGCGCCCTATAAAGCCGTCCTGACGCACGGGTTCACGATGGATGCCAAGGGCATGAAAATGTCCAAATCGCTCGGCAACACGATCAATCCGCTCGACCTGATGAAGGAAAGCGGCGCGGACATCCTGCGGCTGTGGGCGCTGTCGGTCGATTTCACCGAGGATCACCGGATC
>JANODH010000045.1:0-6456 GCA_031412595.1 Sphingomonas sp.
CGGCGATATCGTGTTCGTATCGGCCGCCGCGGGGGCGGTCGGCATGGCAGTCGTGCAGATTGCCAAAGCCAAAGGTATGACAGTCATCGGCTCAGCAGGGGGCGCGGACAAATGCGCTTGGGTCAAGGAGCTCGGCGCGGACGCCTGCATCGATTACAAAGCGGGGCCGGTTCTGCCGCAGCTGATCGAGGCGGCGCCCAAGGGGATCGATGTCTATTTCGACAATGTCGGCGGCGAACATCTCGATGCGGCGCTTGCCACTGCGCGGCTGAATGCACGCTTTGCGATTTGCGGCGTGATCGATGTCTACAACAGCGGTGCGCCGATGCCGCTCAAATATTTCGCGCGGGTTATCGGCATGCGGCTGCGGATCGAAGGGCTGCTGTTCAACGATTTCCTGCCGCAGATGGGCACGTTCATGGCCGATGCAGGCGCAATGATTGCTAATGGTCACCTGAAAAGCCGCGAGACTGTTTTTGATGGCCTGGAAAAGACGCCGGATGCGTTCATGGGGCTGTTTACCGGGGCCAATACTGGCAAGATGCTGGTCCGCCTTTGAACGAAAGGGAAGATGATATGGCCGCGCAAACATTCACTTCGACTCGTCGCACCTTTGTAACCGGACTGGCGGCCACGTCGGCCGCGATCTCGGTACCCAATGCAGCATTTGCTGTTTCGCCCAAACGAACATCAATGCACGAAAAGCTCCTCGACACATTTGCCGACGAACTGCTAGCGCTCAGTCCTGAAGGCGCGACTGGGCTGGGGCTGGATTCGGGCAAGCATGCCGGCTTGCGGGCGCTGCTCGACGATGCCGGGCTGGTCGGACGCGCGAAAGCTGCGGCACAATTTGCAACGATGCGCGCGCGTCTCGACAAGGCCGACGATAAGAATCTGACGCCGCGCGAGCAATTGCAGGGCGACACTGTCGATTATGCGCTCAGCCGTGCTGAGGAAGGCGCACGCTTTGCTTATGGCGGCGGCGCACTGAACGGCTTTTATGGCGGCGCGACGCCTTATGTTGTCACACAGCAGGATGGCGCGATCACGGGGATCAGCGAATTCCTGAATGCGCAGCACCCTGTAAAGAATAGTGCCGATGCCGAAGCCTATTTGTCGCGCGTTGCAGCGTTCGGTCGCGTCCTCGATCAGGAAACGGCGCAAATGCGTGAGGATGCTGCACGCGGCGTTATGCCGCCGGCATTCGTGGCAAAGACAGCGCTCGGTCAGCTTCAGGAATTTCGTGGGACAGCAGCAGCCGAACAAACAATGGTGTCGTCGCTTGCCAAACGAACCAAAGTGGCGGGAATTGCGGGCGACTGGTCGGGGCGCGTTACGCAAGCGGTCGAAACGATCGTGTATCCCGCGCTCGATCGCCAGATCGCCGCCTTTGTCGAAACCACGAAGAATGCCCCTGACGTGGCCGGCGTTCAGCGCCTGCCCGACGGCGAAGCTTACTATGCTTACGGCCTGCGCCTGGGTACAACGACAACAACCAGCGCGGATGATATCCACAAAATCGGGCTTGCGCAAAATGCCGAGATCAAAGCGACGATCGACAAGATCCTGCGCGCCCAAGGCATGACAAAAGGCACGGTGGGCGAACGCGTCGTCGCGCTGAACAGCAACCCGCGGTTTTTGTTTCCGAATACCGACGCCGGGCGGGCGCAGTTGATTGCCTACATCAACGGGAAAGTCGCAGCGCAACGCGCGCTGATGCCGCGCATTTCGCATATGAAGATGAAAGCGCCGGTCGACGTCAAGCGTGTGCCTATCGATATTCAGGACGGTGCCGCGCTTGGCTATATGAATTTTGCTTCGCTCGACGGTGCGCGGCCCGCGACTTATTATGTGAACTTGAAGTCGACGAGTTTGTGGCCGAAGTATCAGCTGGCGACGCTATCGGCGCATGAAGCCGTGCCGGGACACGCGTGGCAGGGCGCCTATCTCGCCGAAAACCGCGACGCCATTCCACTGATTTCGTCGATGATGGGGTTCAACGCGTTCACCGAAGGCTGGGCGCTGTATGCCGAGCAGCTGATGGACGAATTTGGCCTTTATAAAAACGATCCGTTCGGACGCATCGGTTATCTGCAAGCACAGCAATTCCGAGCTTGCCGTCTTGTCGTCGATACGGGACTGCATTCGAAAGGCTGGACGCGCGAGCAATCGGTTGCTTTCCTCGTCAGCGAAACCGGCAAGGGCCGCGACGCCATGACCAGCGAAACCGATCGCTACTGCGTCTCACCCGGGCAGGCGTGCGGGTACAAGATGGGGCACAACGTGATCGTCGCGCTGCGCGACAAAGCCAAGCGCGCGATGGGCGCAAAGTTCGATGCGCGCGCGTTCAACGATGCCGTGATCCAGACCGGTGGGGTGCCGCTGTCGCTGGTCGAGGGCGTTGTCGACCGGATGATCGGGCGAACTGCCTAAGCGACCACTTGTTCGATCACGCCGAAAATCGGGTGATGCCTGACGTCGTCCATCCAGATGCGGACGCTGTCGCCTGATTTAAGGAAAGGCGTGACGGGCGCGCCTGACTGGATTGTTTCGACCATTCGCACTTCGGCAAGGCAGCTGTAGCCATGCCCCCCAGCGCTGACAGGCTTGCCCGGGCCGCCATCGCTATCGCGGTTCGAAACTGTGCCCGAGCCGACGATCGTGCCTGCCGACAAGCTGCGCGTTTTTGCCAGATGCGCAATCAGCGTGGCGAAATCGAATGTCATGTCGACGCCGGCGTCCGCCCGGCCGAACGGCTGGTTGTTGAGATCGACGTTAAGCGCGCCGTGCAGCTTGCCGTCCGCCCAGCGATCGCCGAGCGAAACAGGCGTCACGAAAACGGGCGAAAAGGCGCTGGCGGGTTTCGACTGGTAAAACCCGAAGCCCTTGGCAAGTTCGCCGGGGATCAGGTTGCGCAACGAGACATCGTTCGTGAGGCCGACGAGGCGGATCGCAGCAAGCGCTTCGTCGCGGCTAGCGCCCTGTGCGACGTCGCCGGTTACGACGACCACTTCGGCTTCCATGTCGCAGCCCCAGCTTTCGTCCGCCAGCGGGATCGGATCGCGCGGCCCGAGAAACCCATCCGACCCGCCCTGATAGACCAGCGGGTCGTGCCAGAAACTGTCAGGCATTTCCGCGCCACGCGCCTGCCGCACGAGGGCGACATGGTTCACGTAAGCCGAACCATCGGCCCATTGATAGGCACGCGGCAACGGCGCTGCCGCCAAGCGCTCATGAAAACGCCGCATCGGGATTGCCTCATGCGCAAGATCGGTCGCGAGTGCTTCAAGTGACGGAGCAAGTGCATCCCAGTTATCGAGCGCACCCTGAAGCGTGGGCACGATGTGCGCGGCATCCGCGTACCAGGCGAGGTCATCGGACACGACGACCAGTCGGCCGTCACGTCCCGATTTCAAACTAGCGAGTTTCATTCTGCAAGCGATCCCGGATCAACATGCAGCCAGTCTGCATAACGCGGAGCCTTCTTTGTTCGCGCCCATTCGTCAAGCATCATCGGTGCGACGCGCGCCAATTCATCATATTGATCCGGCGTTCCGATGTCACAGGCAAGCTCCAGCCGGTGCCCGTTCGGATCGAAAAAATAGATCGACCGGAAAATGCCGTGATAGGTGGGCCCAAGCACATCGACGCCTTGTGCTTCGAGGTGCGCTTTTGCGGATTTCAATGTGTCGAAGTCGTTCACCTGGAAAGCAATGTGCTGAACCCATTCGGGCGTATTCAGGTCGCGGCTCATGTCGGGCTGATGCGGCAGTTCGAAAAAGGCGATCACGTTGCCGCCGCCGCAATCGAGAAAAATGTGCATATACGGATCGTAGGCCCCCGTTGACGGCACATGATCTTCCGAGAATGCCGTGGTGAAGCGCATGCCGAGCATTTGCGCATACCAGTCCGCTGTCAGCTTGGCGTCGCGGCAGCGATAGGCGACATGGTGAATTTTGTTGAGCGTGAACGGATGCGTCATTCCGCAACCTCTAGCACGCCGCGCTCGATCTGATCGCGTTCGATGCTTTCGAACAGCGCCTTGAAATTGCCTTCGCCGAAGCCTTCGTCGCCTTTGCGCTGGATGAATTCGAAGAACACCGGGCCGATCTGTGGCTGTGCAAAAATCTGCAGGAGCAAGCGCGGATGCCCGTCTTCGATCGTGCCGTCGAGCAGGATGCCGCGTGCTTTCAGCGCTTCGGTTGGCTGGCCGTGACCGGGCAAGCGCCCTTCGAGCATAGCATAATAGGTTTCGGGCGGGGCAGTCATGAACGGCACACCGCGCGCTTTGAGATTATCCCAGCAGGCAAGCAGATCGTCGCAAATCAGCGCAATATGCTGGATGCCTTCCCCGTTATAAGCGCGCAAATATTCCTCGATCTGGCCGCCGCCGGCTTTGCCTTCTTCATTCAGCGGAATGCGGATCTTGCCGTCGGGCGCCGTCATCGCACGGCTGGTGAGCCCGGTATATTCGCCCTTAATGTCGAAATAGCGGATTTCACGGAAATTGAAGATGCGCTCGTACCAGCTCGACCAGTGCGCCATCCGCCCGCCATAAACATTGTGCGTCAAGTGATCGATTTTCTTGAAACCCGCCCCTACCGGATGGTGATCGACGCCGGGCAGATAAATGAAATCGATGTCGTAGATCGAGAGCGCTTGCGGGTCATCGAGCGTGGCATAGCGATCGACCAGATAGATGAACGCGCCGCCGATCCCTTTGATTGCGGGAATGCGCAATTCCATGACGCCCGTCTTGCTTTCGACGGGTTCGGCACCGCGCGCCACGGCTTCCGCATAAGCTGCAGCGGCATCGCGCACGCGAAACGCCATCCCGCAGGCCGACGCGCCATGCTCGGCCGCAAAGAATGCCGCCGGGCTGCGTGGCTCGTAATTGGCGATCAGGTTGATTTCGCCTTGCCGCCACAAATCGACATCTTTCGAACGGTGATGCGCGATGCGGGTAAATCCCATGGTCTCGAACACGGGTTCGAGCAGGCCGCGTTCGGGGGCGCAGAATTCCACGAATTCAAAGCCGTCGAGCCCCAGCGGGTTTTCGAACAGGTCGGCCATAAGGCATCTCCGATATATTTACTTTGACTGGGAAATTAGGCCTGTTTGCGATTTGCTACAACGGCTGAAAATACTTGACGTTTACGTCAAGGAAAGGCTTTGTGCTGTGAGGAATTAGAGGATGATCCCATGACGCTCGATGTTGCCGGCCGCACTGCCTATACCGAAGATCACGAAGCATTTCGCGACTCAGTGCGCAGCTTCATCAAAGCTGAAGTCGTGCCGCATATCGACCGGTGGGACGAAGCGGGAATCGTGGAAAAAGCAATCTGGCCGAAAGCCGGTGCCGTCGGCATGCTCTGCCCGACGGTGCCCGAAGAATATGGCGGGCTCGGCCTCGATTTCGGCTATAACGCGATCATCGACGAAGAAATCAGCTATGGCGGGACCGCGCTTGGCTTCTCGCTCCAGTCGGACATCGTCGTCAATTACATCGTGTCCTATGGCAGCGAAGAGCAGAAGCGCCACTGGTTGCCCAAGCTGGTTTCGGGCGAAGTCGTCACCGCAATCGCAATGACCGAGCCGGGCGTCGGTTCGGACCTTCAGGGCATCCGGACGACCGCGAAGAAAGATGGCAATCATTATGTCATCAACGGGTCCAAAACCTACATCACCAATGGCCAGAATGCGGACCTGATCCTCGTCTGTGCAAAGACCGACACCGATGTCGAACCCGCATGGAAAGGCGTTTCGATCATCCTTGTTGAAGCCGATCGCGAAGGGTTCAAGCGCGGGCGCAATCTCGACAAGATCGGGCAGGATTGCGCCGACACGTCCGAGCTGTTTTTCGAAGATGTCCGCGTGCCGATGACCAATTGCCTCGGCGAAGAAGGCAAGGGATTCATCTATCTGATGAGCGAATTGCCGCAGGAACGCCTTTCGATTGCGATCGGGGCGCAGGCATCGGCGCAGCGCGCTTATGATGAAACTGTCGCTTTCGTCCGCGACCGCAAGGCATTCGGCAAGCCGGTCATTGATTTCCAGAACACGCGCTTTACGCTCGCCGACCTGAAATCGAAACTGCAAGTCGGCTGGGCGCATCTCGACTGGGCAATCGCCCGCCATTTGAAAAAGGAACTGACGGCCGAAGAAGGCGCCGCCGCCAAATTGTGGCACACCGAATTCCAGTGGGAAGTGATGGACAAGTGCCTCCAGCTTCATGGTGGGGCTGGCTATATGAACGAGTATCCGATTGCTAAGATGTGGCGCGGCGCACGCGTAACGCGGATTTTCGGCGGTACGAACGAAATCATGAAAGAACTGATCGGACGCAAACTCTAGACGGCGTCGTTTCTGTCCAAGACCGGCGACCGCGAAAGTCCTAGCGTCGCCGAACGGTTTGGGGAGAACCATCGTGCGGGCAGTAGCGCTATTGAGCAGCAT
>JANODH010000046.1:0-7062 GCA_031412595.1 Sphingomonas sp.
TCCCGCCGCCCGCTCCAGCGCGGTTCGGGAAAGATAGCACAGCTATCTGCCCCACGAACCGCGCTCGGCCAGCGACGCTCGCGCCGACTGACGACGTGGCTTTGCCACGGCGTCTGCCCAGCCTAAGGCTCGATGTCCGGATTAACTTCTTTTGCATTTGCAGCAGCCTCAGCCCGCGCGGCACGCATCTGCTGCTGCCAGCATCCCGTCCAGCCGCCGGGCCCGCTTGCTGAACAGCTGCCCGTGCCGGTGCGCGCCCCTGCGCTTAACGTTGCTTCGGCACGCGCCGCCCAAGCCTGATTTTGCGGCGCAATCACACCGTCGTTTCGAAACTGCTTGGGAATGCGATAGCGCTCATTCTCGGGCGCGCGGACGCAAATCGTGTCGGCTGGACACTTATCTTCACCGAATATCGTCAAGATGCGTTCGTTGGCGATCTGCGCAAAGGCAGGGGCCGACAAAGCAACTGGCGCGAGAGCGAGAAGAGCAAGGGCGATACGCATGAGCAGGGTTTGGCCTTTCGGATATGAACCCACCATTGCCGAGCTAGATCCGTTTGGAAAGCGCAATCGCGGCGCGGCAGCCGAAGCGGATTGCGGCCGACATCACGGGGAACGCCGGCGCACGTTCGGCACCCGCCGCAAGCGCAATTTCCTTATGTTCGACTTCTTCGGCCTGAAAATCGACAACGGCAGCGGATAATTCGGGGTCCGAATCCCCGATTTCGACCAGCTGTTCACCGTAATGCCGGTCGATTTCAGTTTCGACCGCAACAGTGCACGCCATGGCGGCTTCGGGGCCGATCAGCGCGGTTGCCATGCCGAGCCCGTAGCCCGCAATGTTCCAGAAAGGGGCGAGCAATGTCGGGCGGACGCGGCGCTCGATCATCATCCGGTCGAACGTTTCGCGGTGGCGCTGCTCCTGCGCCGCCATCCGCGCGATTTCACGCGCCATCGGCGAACGCGGGTTCATGATGGCAAGCTGCCCCGCGTAAATCCGCGTCGCGCCATATTCGCCGGCCTGATTGACACGGATCATCGATTCGATTTCGGGACTCATCATGCTCTCCTCAGCATCGCCAAGATGGTGACGCCACCGGCAATTGAGAAGAGCGCATTGAAGCCCGCAAGCGAAATTCCGGCAAAAGTCCATTGCGGCACTTCACAGCGGACCAACGGCGCGCTCATGATGTCAGCAAGACTGCCGCCTGCTGCGGTGTTGGTGCAGGCCGTCAAACCTTCCCACCAGCGATATTCGACACCGGCATGAAACACACCGATCGCGCCCGAAATCGCGATGGCGAGCCCGGCCAGACCAATCAGGATCGGACGCGCAGGCGGTTTCAAGAAGAAGGCGAGGATCGCAAGGCCGATCGCGGCTTCATGCGGCCAGCGCTGCCAATAGCACATTTCGCAAGGGTAGAGCTTGCCGATATATTGCGAGCCCAATGCGCCTGCCATCAAGGCTGCTGGCAAGGCGAAAGCAACGATGTTGGCGCGCGTCAGCGATCGGCTTTTCAACGTCGCGATGCCACCTTCGGCGCGGATGTTTTTGCAAGCCGCGCAATGGTTTCGAGCGCATAGTTCAGCTGGAAATCGGTAATCCCTTTGGCTTTCAACTGCTCCGCCGTGGCCGTGAAGCGCGGATCAGGCTTGGCATCGTCCTCGAGCACCGAATTGTCGACCTTGGCTTCGTTGATCAGATGTTTGCGCAAGTCAGCTTCGCGGAAACGCGGGCGGCTCTTATAATCGGGATCGCTCAACTGCGGCACAAGGATATCGGGCTCGATGCCACCTTCCTGCACGCTTTTGCCCGATGGCGTGTAATAGCGCGCGGTCGTCAGGCGCAGCGCTGTCGTATCGTCGAGTTGGAGCAACGTCTGCACCGATCCTTTGCCGAAACTGCGTTCCCCCATCACAAGCCCCCGGTGATGATCCTGCAGCGCGCCTGCGACGATTTCGGCGGCCGACGCGGAGCCGGAGTCGATCAGGACGACAACGGGCAGGCCGTTGGCGAAATCGCCCTTTCGCGCAAAATACCGTTCATTGTCGCGTTTGTCGCGCCCCCGTTGCGAGACGATTTCGCCGCTGTCGATGAAGGCGTCCGAAATCTCGACCGCTTCGTCGAGCAGGCCGCCCGGATTCGATCGGAGGTCGACGACATAACCCAGCGGTTGCTTGCCCAGCGCTTTGTCGATCCCGATGAGCGCCGCGCGGACGTTAGCGCCCGTGCCTTTCGAAAATCCGTTGATGTTGATGTAGCCGACCTGGCCTTTGACTTCCCATTTGACCGGCTTCAGGTCGATCACTTCGCGCGTCAATGTCACATCGAACGGCTTATCGCGACCGGCGCGCACCAGTGTCAGCTTGATCGACGTGCCAGGCTTGCCGCGCATCTGGTCGACAGCCTCATCGAGCGTGCCGCCGAAAATCAGGCTGCCGTTCAAATGTGTGATGTAGTCGCCTGCCTTGATCCCCGCGCGGAAACCGGGACTGTCTTCGGTTGGCGCGATCACTTTGACCGCGCCGTCTTCGAGCGTGACCGTCAGCCCCAGGCCACCATAATTGCCGTCGGTCTGAATGCGCATCTGATTGAAATCGCGCGCATCGAGATAAGATGAATGCGGATCGAGACTGGCAAGCATGCCATCGATCGCGCCTTTGATCAGTTTCTTGTCGTCGACTTTTTCGACGTAATCCGCGCGCACCCGCTCATAAACCGAAAGGAACGCATCCATTTCGGGAAAGGCAGCCACGTCGGCCGCAGCTAGGCCTGCGGTTGCAGCCGGAATAAGCGCGATAGCGCAAACGGTGAGTAGCGGGCGAAAGCGGAGAGCAGCCATGGTAAATCCCAAATTTAGGTGAGCTTATCGCAAATCAAGGGCCACGCGCTAGTCCTGCTGGTTAACCGATCAGCCGCGCAATATCGACGGGCTGTCCAGCGCGCCGCAGCTCCACAGTAACGGTGGGCCGCGTTTGTCCTGCCCGACCGACTGGCGAGCCCTGATCCACGGTATCACCAACTTTGACGTCGAGCGCTGCAAGACTCGTCAGCAAGGTGGTCCACCCGCGGCCATGATCGATGATCACGATGTTGCCGAAACCGCGATACGGGCCGGCAAAGGCAATCCGCCCGCCGGTCGGCGCCACAACTTGCGCTGCGGGCTGCGTCGCGATCGTGAGCCCTCGTGCGCGGACGCCGGTTTCAGAGATTTCGCCGAGCCCCGTCACGATCTGGCCGATAACGGGCAGACGGTAACGCGCTTGCGCTGCTTCGGCGATGGCTGCTTCCATGGGTAAAGCGCGCGCTTCGCCAGGCCGCGGGGGGCGCAGGACAGGACCGGGCAATGCGGCGAGCCGCGCGCGGCGGCTGGCGTCGTCGTCGATCCGGCTGATCAATTCGACAATGTCGCGGGCTTCTTCGCCCAGAGCGATGGCGCGGTCCTGCTCGGCCATGGCGCTGCCGGTCAGCAGATTTGCCGCCGTGCGCCGTTCGACGGCGAGCGCTGCAAGCTGGTTGCGCTGCCTGACAAGCGCGGCCTGACTCGTCCTGAGGCTTGCCAGTGCAACGTCAGCGGCACGGCGTAGCTGCTTGCCGCGGGCAACATCGGCGCGGACATCGGCAGTGCGCGCCCGAACGACGGGCAGGATTGCGGTCAGCTGCGCGCGAACATGGACCATGTCGCTGACCGAACCTGGCTGGACAAGCGCAAGCACGGGCGGGCGGCGCGACATTGTTTGCAACGCAGCAACAAGCCGGATGGTCGGGCCCTGCTTCAGGGCAAGCGCCTCGCGCTGTTTGCTGCGCAGACGTTCGATGATTGCGATCTGCGCCTCGGCCGCGCCGATTTCGGCCTCGGCCGCTTGGATACGCGCAGCAACGGCGGCAGACCGTGCGCGCGCTTTCGCGGCGTCGGTTACAGCGGCCGCAGCAGCAGATTCCAGCCGCCCTGCGCGATCGGTTGCAGCGGCTGAATCGCTTTTCGCTTTGGCCAGCGCGCGTTGGTCATCTGAAATGCCTTGCGCTGACGTAAGCGTCGCGATGGCAACCAGCGCAAAAAGGGCCCGACTCGGGTTCAGCCGATTTTCCCGAACTGCGCTTCGAAGGCGGCAATATCGTTCCGCGCGAGCAGATCGGCCTGTTCGATCCAGCGATCTCGCGCCATCCGCCCGGCAAAGGGGCCGAGTTGCGAGTCGAGTTTTGCTTGCGCTTCGGGATCGAGCGCAGCCAGCTGATCGAAGCGTGCGATGCCGAGCTCTGCCAGTTGGGCGGCCACTTTGGGGCCCAATCCTTTGATTCGGCGCAAATCATCGTGCTCGCCAGCGAGTTCGGGCATTTCGATCGTCAATGCAGGTGGCGCCACGGCCGAAGCGGCCGTTGCGGTGCGCGTTAGCGTTGGCGCGATGACAGGATCGATCTGACCGAGTTCGACGCGCTGGCCGCGCCGCCGCACGAGCAATAACATAATAAGCGCAAGGGCGAGCAGCAGCCCGCCCAATAACAACGGCCAATAGACTGTGATGAATTCGCTGGTCATTGACCGGTCTTATCGCTGCGCGCGACTTCGCGCCAGCCGATGTCGCGACGGCAAAAGCCATCCGGAAAATCGATGCGATCGACGGCATGATACGCGGCCACCTGTGCATCGGCTATCGATGCGGCCATGGCCGTCACGCTCAACACCCGCCCACCATCAGCGACAAGCGATGCGTCGCGCACTCTGGTGCCCGCGTGAAACACGACTGCCCCTTCCGCTGCCGCGGCTTCCAGTCCCGAGATGCGCCCGCCTTTTTCAGGCGTGCCCGGGTAGCCCCGCGCAGCCATCACGACCGTCAGCGCAGTTTTATTGCTGAACGTCAGCGGTGGATGAGCTGCGAGCGTGCCCGTTGCTACAGCATGAAGCAGGGCAGCCAGATCGCCCTCGAACCGCATCATCATCACTTGCGTTTCAGGGTCGCCGAAGCGCGCATTATATTCGATAAGCTTTGGGCCCGTGGGGGTCAGCATCAGGCCGGCAAACAGCACGCCTGAAAACGGCATGCCTTTTTGCGCCATCATGGCCACTGTCGGCCCGATGATTTCGGCCATAACGCGCGCCTGGAGCTCGGCCGTAAAGCGCGTGGCTGGGCTATAGGCACCCATGCCGCCGGTATTTGGGCCGGTATCGCCTTCGCCGACGCGCTTATGATCCTGTGCGGCCGCCAAGGGAATCACGGTTTTACCGTCGGTCAGTGCAAAGAAGCTCACTTCTTCGCCCGTCATGAATTCTTCGATGACGACCGAAGCGCCTGCGTCGCCAAAGCTGCCGCCGAACATGTCCTCGATTGCCGCGCGTGCTTGTTCAACGGTTTCGGCGATGATCACGCCTTTGCCCGCTGCAAGACCGTCCGCCTTGATCACGACCGGCAAGCCGAAATCAGTCAAACCGGCGATTGCCGCAGCTTTATGGGCATGATGGGCAAAGGCTGCTGTCGGTATCTTTGCGGCTTTGCATATTTGCTTGGTAAAATGCTTCGATCCTTCGAGTTGCGCTGCCAGCTTCGAGGGCCCGAAGACTGGGATGCTGGCGGCCGAAAGGCTGTCGGCAAGTCCGTCGATCAGGGGACCTTCCGGGCCGATCACGACCAGCGCGATATCGTGGTCTGCGCAAAAGCGAACAACTGCAGCATGATCTTTCATGTCCAGATCACTCAGCGTTGCGACTTGAGCGATCCCCGGATTACCGGGTGCTGCATACAGCGTATCGCACATCGGCGATTGCGCCAGCTTCCACGCCAGCGCATGTTCGCGTCCGCCCGATCCGATCAGCAGGATATTCATGAACGATTTCGACCCCTTCGACGCGCAAGGCGGCCTGTTAGCGAAACCCGCGGCTGGCGACAACGCAAGCGCGATGTCAGTCTCCGAGCTGTCGGCGCGGCTGAAACGCACGGTCGAAGATGCCTTCGGCCTTGTGCGCATCCGTGGCGAAATTTCGGGCTGGAAACGCGTTGCCTCGGGCCACTGCTATCTTGCGCTGAAAGACGACAAGGCCGTCATCGATGGCGTGATGTGGAAAGGATCGACGTCGGGACTAGCTTTCGCGCCAGTCGACGGGATCGAAGTGATCGCAACCGGCAGACTGACGACATATCCGGGGCGGTCAAAATATCAGATCGTCATCGAAAGCATGGAACTGGCAGGCGAAGGCGCCATGCTTGCACTGCTCGACAAGCTGAAAGCGAAGCTGGCGGGCGAGGGGCTGTTCGATCCGACCCGGAAGCGCGCGCTCCCCTATCTGCCGCGCACCATCGGTGTCGTCACTTCGCCGACCGGTGCCGTTATTCGCGATATTTTGCACCGGCTTGCCGACCGGTTTCCGACGCATGTCATCGTCTGGCCGGTCATCGTTCAGGGGAACGGGGCGGCAGCGGCCATTGCGGCGGCCGTGAATGGGTTCTCTGCGATGGCAGGCGAAAACCGGCCCGATCTCGTAATTGTCGCACGCGGCGGCGGTTCGATCGAGGATTTGTGGGCGTTCAACGAAGAGCCCGTCGTGCGCGCTGTTGCCGCTTGCACGATTCCGATCATTTCGGCGGTTGGCCACGAAACCGATACGACCTTGTGCGATTTTGCGGCAGACGTTCGTGCACCAACGCCGACAGCGGCTGCCGAAATGGCTGTGCCCGTGCGAAGTGATCTGCTTGCCGCGGTCCAGTCTTTGGGCCTGCGGTCGCTTCGCGCTGTGCGTCGTTACACCGAGCGGGCCGACGAACGCTACGAGGGCGCAGCACGGCGTTTTCCGGAAAAAGCGGCTTTGCTGGCCCCGCAGATGCAGCGAGTCGATGACCTTGCCGATTGCTTGAGCCGGGGGCTCGGCTTCTCGCTTGCCAAAGCGCGCGGCGACTTGGCGCATGCCAGTGGTGCTTTGCGCCCGGCTCTGCTCGAACAGCGCGTCGCCCGATCGCGCGAAAAACTGGTGCAACTCTGGCGCGTGGCAGCTTCACTCGATCCCAACAATATCTTGAAGCGCGGCTATGCGATCGTCGAGAAACGCGGCGGCGATGCGTTGACGACTGCGGC
>JANODH010000047.1:0-1527 GCA_031412595.1 Sphingomonas sp.
GGCGAATATCTTGAAGAAGGAAGGCACCACCCCACACTGTCAGCCCGCACTTGATGCGGGCCTTGGCGTTTCTTCGGCGAATGGCGACACAGGTAGCCAAGCCCCGGATCAAGTCCGGGGCGACGGTGGCACTATGCAAAAGCCGCTGTCCTACACACCCGAGATCGCCGAAGCAGCGCTGATCGATGCACTCGACACGGCCGAGCCGCTTGCCACGGCCGCAATAGAGCGCGAGGATTTCGAAGGCGCGATGTCGGCTCTGGCCAGCCTGCGCGTGCCGATCGATGCGTTCTTTGAAACGGTGACCGTAAACGATCCCGATCCGGACAAGCGCGCCGCGCGTCTGGCGCTGCTCGCCCGTGTCCGTGACGCTGTCCACCGGGTCGCCGATTTTTCGAAAATCGACGGGTAGGGCTGATCGTGAGAACTTCGAGAACTTCGCCTATGCGGGAGCCAGCATGACCAACTATGTTTATCGTTTCGGCGGCGGGGTATCAGAGGGCGGGCAGGACAAGACACTGCTCGGCGGCAAGGGCGCGAACCTCGACGGCATGGCGTCGATCGGGCTGCCGGTCCCGCCGGGCTTCACGATCAGCACGCCGATGTGCGCGCGTTACTATGACGAGGGCGAAGCATTTCCCGCCGAACTCAACGCGCAGGTTGCCGAGGGAATAGCGCATATCGAGGCCGTCACCGGCAAGACATTCGGTGACGCGGCAGACCCTCTGCTGGTCTCGGTACGCAGCGGCGCGCGGGTTTCGATGCCCGGGATGATGGACACCGTTCTCAATCTCGGCCTCAACGACGAAACGGTCGTCGGCCTCGCCGCTGCATCGGGCGACGCGCGTTTCGCGTGGGACAGCTATCGGCGCTTCATCCAGATGTATGCCGACGTCGTCCTCGGCCTCGATCATGGCGCGTTCGAGGAAGCACTTGAGATCGCCAAGGAAGATCAGGGTGTAAGCCTCGATACCGAATTGACCGCCGACGACCTGCGCAAACTCGTGGCCGAATATCAGCGGCTCGTGCACGAGCTCTGGGGCAAGCCGTTTCCGCAGGACGTCCACGACCAGCTGTGGGGTGCCGTCGGCGCCGTGTTCGGCTCTTGGCAGTCCGAACGCGCCAAGGTTTATCGACGCATCAATGCGATACCGCATGACTGGGGCACGGCCGTCAACGTTCAGGCAATGGTGTTCGGCAACATGGGCGAAACGTCGGCAACGGGCGTGGCATTTACCCGCGATCCGGCGACGGGCGAGCGCGCTTATTACGGCGAATATCTGATCAACGCGCAGGGCGAGGACGTCGTCGCAGGGATCCGCACGCCGCAATATCTGACGACGGCAGCGCGCGAACGCGCCAAAGCGAAGCCGCTATCGATGCAGGAATCGATGCCCGACGTTTATGGCGAACTCGCGCGTGTCTTCGATCTGCTCGAAACGCATTACCGCGACATGCAGGACATCGAATTTACGGTCGAGCGCGGCACGCTCTGGATGCTCCAGACGCGGTCGGGCAAGCGGACGG
>JANODH010000048.1:0-3123 GCA_031412595.1 Sphingomonas sp.
CCGCACTTCGGCAAGCTTAGTCGCAGATCGTCCCGCCATTGCCCAGCCATGCACCCCGCGTGCAGCAAGATATTCAGCTACGAGCCGCCCGGTAAAACCGGTTGCGCCATAAACGATGATCTCGAATTCGGCGGTGCGCATTGTCCTGATTCCTTCAAAAAATCTTGTTGGCCATGATCCACATCGTCGTGAGCCCGGCAAGCGCGCCCCCGGCAATCGTGACGCGTGACGCCTGCGTCAGCAGCTTTCGCTGGGCATCGACCGAAGCGCAATAGGCAGCGAACATGCGCTGGATGATCGCCTGGGGATTATCTTCGATCCCGGCGTCGCTGAATTCCTCGCCGATCATGATCGCACGAACGCAGAGATAAGCTGCGATCGACAGGATGATGACCGAAATCGTAATCAGCGCAACGGCAATCGGCTGCGTCGGCGCATCGAGACTGAGCGGCGCGCCGGGCGAAGCGCTGATCGGATTGGTCGCGACTGTGACGAGCAACGCGTCGAACGCGAGCAGCGCGCCGAGGCGGACCGACAGATCAAGGTCCTTGGCCTGAAGCAGATCGAGATCCTGCGCCAGATTGCCGCTTTTATCTTCCTGCTGCAGACGCTGGTAAGCGCGCAGCAGAGCGCGGGTCGACATGGTTCGTGCGCGGCGCGGCATGAGCGGCGTTGTGACAAAAGAAAACGCCCCCTGCAATAATGCAGAGGGCGTTTCCGCTCGTTCAAAAGCTTGCTCGCTTAGGCGACAGCAACTTTCGCTGCCTGACGACGCCGCAGGATCGAGCCGATGAGGCCGAAACCGAAGATCATCTGAAGCCAGGTTGCTGGCTCTGGCACTGCCAGGGCCGTGCGAATGAACTTTTCGTGGATGAACGTCGGCACATAACCGCTGAATTCACCGAACGAGCTGTTCAGACCGGGCGCGAAGTCACCAAAGCCTGCACCGAAGCTCAGGCCATAAGAGGTAACCGAAACGATTTTTCCGTCGACGAACTGCGGACCGCCGGAGTCGCCACCGGCAACGCCCGCTTCACGGGCACCGCGCCCGACGTCACAGAAAGAACCGGTGCCGAAGAAGCCGCCGAGCAGACACGATGCATCGTTAGCTGCCAAACCATTGTCGAAATCGGACAGGTAAGAAAACTCATAGTCAGCAAAACCGAAGAAGCCTTCACCAGCTGCATCGCGATCTGTGAAAAATCCTCCAAATGCAGCATCGCCCAAACGATTGTCGAACATGTTGTCGCCTTCGCGCAAACGTCCCGCCCCGAGGTTGGCGCCAACGGCGCCGCCGGTATCCGAGCGGCGACCGTAGCCCGCAACCGTGAAGTCCGTACCGGTCAGATCACCGCTGAAATCAACATCATATGACGTTGCCCAGACAGGTGCGACATCCGAAAGACGCAGGATTGCAATGTCGTTCTGGTCGATGACTTCGCCGGTATAGGCCGAATTCACGAAATAACGCTCGACGGTTATGCCCGTGATCCCTGTGCCACCGTTGCTTGGGATTGTATCTGCACTTCCGGTATTGTTGAAAAACGCCGTTGTCGAGATTGGATTGGCCGTGCCAGCGCCATCGCTGACGCAATGTGCGGCTGTCAGGATCGAACGGCGATCAGCAAGCAGCGTGCCCGAGCAAATAAAGCCACCGGCAGCTGTGTTCATGATCAACGAAACCACGCCCTTCTGGCGGCTCGCGCTCGGCGTGTAGATTGGATCACCACCGCCGGCGATCGTTGCTGTCGATGTCTGCCCAACGAGATTGCTTTGCGCTGTGAACGTGAAAGCACCCGATCCGCCCGTAATCGTCTTGCCAGCGCCCCCGGCATGTGCCGCCATCGGCAATGCGAGTGCAGTTGCTGCCAACAGGCCTAAAATCTTTCCGCGCATATAACCTCCCGATACACGACCGGCTGAACCGGTCCGCTTACTGCCCCTTCCGCTCGCCAGACCCCATGCCTGGTTCGCGCCCCCGGAAACGGAGATATCCCGACTCAAGTTCGCGATATGATGAACAGTTTGTTAATCGAACGAAGTATCATGTCAAAGCCGTTTGCGACAGAAAACGTCCCTTTTTGGGAACAATCGGAAATATGCGGGCCATCTTGGTTAATTCATGATCCAAAATGGTAACAATGGGGAGGTCAGGCAGCCAACTTCCTCAAAACATAATGCAAAATGCCGCCGTTCATGAAATATTCGACCTCGTTCGCGGTGTCGATCCGGCAGAGCGCTGTGAACGTAAATTCCGACCCATCGGCGCGCTTCACGTGGACAGTAACATCCTGACGCGGCGACAGCGCGGCGACGCCGGTCACCGTGAAACTGTCATCGCCGGTCAGACCGAGCGACAGCCGCGTATCGCCGTCTTTGAACTGCAGCGGCAACACGCCCATCCCGACGAGATTGCTGCGGTGGATGCGTTCGAAACTTTCGACAATGACAGCGCGGACACCGAGCAAATTGGTGCCTTTTGCGGCCCAGTCGCGCGACGATCCCGTGCCATATTCCTTGCCGCCGATGACGATCAACGGCGTCATGTCGGCCTTGTGGCGCATGGCCGCATCATAGATCGGCATGATTTCGCCATTGTAGATGCTCATCCCGCCCTCGACACCGGGCACCATTTCATTCTTGATGCGGATGTTGGCGAACGTGCCGCGCATCATCACTTCATGATGGCCGCGTCGGGCGCCGTAGCTGTTGAAGTCGGCGCGCGCGACCTGATGCTCCATCAGCCAGGTGCCCGCCGGACTGTCGGCCTTGATCGCACCGGCAGGGCTGATGTGATCGGTCGTGATCGAATCGCCGAGGATCGCCAGCGGCTTTGCGCCGAGAATGTCGGCAATCGGTGCCGGCGTCATCGACATGCCGTCGAAATAAGGCGGATTGGCAACATATGTGCTGCCCGCGCGCCACTGATAAGTGTCCGATCCTTCGACATTGATCGCCTGCCAATGCGCGTCGCCTTTATAAACGTCGGCATAGCGCGCCTGAAACATCGAACGATCGACATTGGCATCCATCGTCTCGCGGACTTCGGCGTTAGTCGGCCAGAGATCTTTCAGGTAAACATCGTGACCGTCGGTCGCCTGCCCGATCGGCGTTGTCGTAAAG
>JANODH010000049.1:0-2576 GCA_031412595.1 Sphingomonas sp.
TGCCTGATTACGGGCTCGATCTGGGGACGGCCGACCTGGGGCACATGGTGGGAATGGGACGGGCGGATGACGTCGATGCTGGTGCTGCTTTTCCTCTATTTCGCTTATATGGCCTTGGCGAGCGCCAGCGAGGAACGCACCAGCGTCAGTCGCGCAACCGCGATTTTCGGCATCGTCGGCGCAATCAATATCCCGGTCATAAAATACTCGGTCGTCTGGTGGAATACGCTCCATCAGGCGCCGTCGATTTCGGTGACGAGCGGGTCCAAGATTTCGTCCGAACTGCTGTGGCCTTTGGGATTGACGACACTGGGATTCAGTTTGCTTTTCGGTGCTATTGTTCTGATGCGGATGCGCGCCATATTGGCCTCAGCAAAAGTTGAGGCACGATTGGAACGGATGGCACGGGCATGAACCAAATGGCGTTCGTCACGGCTGCTTATGCCATTACGCTTGTCGGAACAGCCGCCGTTACCCTGTGGGCATGGTTAGCGATGCGCGCGGCGGAAAGAGCAGCGAAGCGGTGAAAGCCAAGCATCAACGCTTGTTCCTTGCGCTGGCCGGTCTCGGTGCCGTTCTTGGTTCAGGCGTGCTCGCAATGTCGGCAATTGGCGACCGAGCAAGCTATTTTTACGCGCCAGAAGATATTGCGCGCGATGGCATCCCGCAAGGCAAAGCGATCCGGCTTGGCGGCATGGTGACGAAAGACAGTATTTTCCGGGCAACTGACGGCGTGACGATGACGTTTCTCGTCCACGACGCGAAGGGTGAAGTGCCCGTCCGTTTCAAGGGGATTCCGCCCGATCTCTTCAAAGAAGGATCGGGCGTCGTGGCCGAAGGCATGTTCGAGGGACGTACCTTCGTTGCCAACAATCTCCTTGCCAAACACGATGAAAATTACATGCCACCGCAAATGGCGGGTACACAGCACAAGACGGACACATTGACACCATGATTGCAGAAGCTGGGCTGGCGACACTCTGGATCGCTGCTGTTCTCGCACTGCTTCAAATGGGGCTCGGCGCAATGGCAATTGCCGATCGGCGTGCAGACCTGCGTACCGGTGTCCGTGCGGTTGCCGTTGTTCAGGGACTGTTCGTTGTCGCTTCGTTCTGGCTGCTGATCGTCTGCTTTCTGCGTTCGGACATGTCGGTCGAACTTGTTGCGGCCAACAGCCATTCGATGAAGCCGTGGCTGTATAAATTTTCAGGGACCTGGGGCAATCATGAAGGATCGATGCTGCTCTGGGTTGCCGTGCTCGGCTTTGCGGGCGGTCTGATTGCGGTCCTCGAACGGCGGATCAAGGAACGGACCTTGGCGGCGACGCTTGCGGCTCAGGCCTTCATTGCTGTCGGCTTCTATGCATTTCTGCTTTTTTCGTCGAACCCTTTCAAGCGGCTGTTCCCGGTCCCCGCTGACGGCAACGGCCTTAATCCCTTGCTGCAAGACCCCGGTCTGGCCTTTCATCCGCCGACGCTTTATTTTGGCTATGTCGGTATGTCGGTCGCGTTCAGTTTTGCAGTCGGCGCGCTGATAACGCGCGATGTCGATCGCGATTTCGCGCGCGCGATGCGCCCGTGGGTGCTGGCGGCGTGGATTTTCCTGACCGTGGGGATCACGGCCGGCAGCTATTGGGCTTATTATGAGTTGGGTTGGGGTGGCTGGTGGTTTTGGGACCCGGTCGAAAATGCCTCGCTGATGCCTTGGCTCGCGGCAACGGCGCTGCTGCATTCGGTGACGGTGCTGGCGACGCGCGATGGTTTGCGTGCGTGGACCGTCATGCTGGCGGTCGTTGCGTTTTCGATGAGCATGATCGGCACGTTCCTTGTCCGCTCAGGTATCCTGACCAGTGTGCACAGCTTTGCGGTCGATCCAGCACGGGGCAGCCTTCTGCTGCTACTCCTCGCGATCTATATCGGTGGCGCGCTGGCGCTTTTTGCGTTGCGAATTTCAACAGTGCGAGAGGGCTCGCAATTCGAACTCGTCAGCCGCGAAGGCGCGCTGGTGGCCAACAATCTGTTCCTATCGGCGATCCTTGGCGTTGTCCTGATCGGGACACTCTATCCGCTCGCCGCCGAAGCCGTAACGGGCGAAAAGCTCTCGGTCGGGCCGCCTTATTTCGATGCGACGGCCGGGCCGCTAACCTTGGCGCTCGTTATTTTCATGGGGCTCGGCCCGCTGACGCGCTGGCGGCGTGACGATCTTCAGGCGGTGCTGAAGCGCGTATCGCTGCCGATCGCGCTCTTTGTTGCGGCGCTTGTCGGCATGGCAGTTTTCGCGCCGCAAATCAGCATCTTGTCCTTCCTCGGCATCGTCGTTGCGGTCGGGATCGGGGCTGCGAGTCTCGCGCCTTTGTGGAAACGGAACCTGCGCCGAACGCCGTTGTTCACTTACGGCATGGTGATTTCGCACCTGGGCGTTGCTGTCGCGATGCTCGGCATGGCGACCGAAAGTGCCTTCCTGAAGGAAACGCTTGTTGCCAAACGCATCGGCGAAAGCGCTGTCGTCGGCCCGTATAATATCAAGCTGGTCGGGATCGAACCGATCGCAGGGCCTAACTGGACAGCACTCGAAGC
>JANODH010000050.1:0-7328 GCA_031412595.1 Sphingomonas sp.
TCCGGCCACAGCGATTGCGGCGCGGCGCGCTGATCGATGCGCGCCGCCATCCAGTCCATCGAACCGTGATGCCCCGCCAAAAGCCACGCAACGAGCGCGGTTCGCCCGTCCACCGCGTCCGCGCGCGTAACCCCGCAAGCGGCAAAACCCAAGCGTGCGGCTTCGGCCTTTAAGGATTTTGACAAGGTCTGGTGTTTAGGCTCCACAGGCCCCACCTACGCCGTTCGGCGCGCATGTCGAAATTTTCGTACAGGATGATGATGAGTTCTGACTACGCCGTCACGGCAAACGCGCTTGTGAAGAATTTCGGTGCGAAACGCGCAGTCGATGGTGTCGATCTCGCGGTGCCAAAAGGCATGATCTACGGCGTGCTTGGCCCCAATGGCGCAGGTAAGACGACCACGCTGCGTATGTTGCTCGGCATCATCGACCCTGATTCGGGTGCACGCACGCTGCTCGGCCATGAAAAGCCGCGCGAAGCAAGTGACCGCGTGGGCTATTTGCCTGAGGAACGCGGCTTGTATCCGGCCATGAAAGCGCGCGAGGCGATTGCCTTCATGGGTGCCCTGCGCGGACTGTCATGGGCGGAGGGGCGCACGCGCGCCGCGACGCTGATGGAAGCAGCGGGCCTCGGTGCGGTCGTCGACAACAAGATCCGCAAAATGTCGAAAGGGATGGCGCAACTGGTCCAGTTGCTCGGCTCGATCGTTCATCGCCCCGAATTGATCGTGCTCGACGAGCCGTTTTCGGGACTCGATCCGGTCAATCAGGAGCATCTCGAAGCGCTGATCCTCGCCGAGCGCGACCGCGGCGCGACGATTTTGTTTTCCACGCATGTCATGGGCCATGCCGAGCGGCTGTGCGACCGGTTGGCCATCATTGCCGGGGCCAAACGCCGCTTCGAAGGAACAGTCGACGAAGCACGCGGCACGCTCCCGATGCGCGCGCATTATGTGCCTTGTTCGGGCGACGAAACAGTCGCGTCGCTGCTCCCGACCGATGCCGCGCGCAACGGCAAAGGATGGCGCTTCACAGTGCCGGTGGGCGGGCCCGAGCCA
This sequence comes from Sphingomonas sp., assembly GCA_031412595.1. Taxonomy (GTDB): domain Bacteria; phylum Pseudomonadota; class Alphaproteobacteria; order Sphingomonadales; family Sphingomonadaceae; genus Sphingomonas_O. The sequence goes on from JANODH010000050.1 coordinate 1,059, forward strand.
TTGCTGCTCAACCTCATCAATGCAGGGCATGGGATCGCGGGCCTGACGATGGAGCGCCCCGGCCTCCACGATGCTTTTGTTCGCATCGTAAACAACGCCAAAACCGGCGATGCCGCATGAAGCGCCTGATCCGCCAGATCGCTGTCATCGCACGGCGCGATTTTCTGGCCATTGTTGCGACGCCGACGTTTCTGCTTTTTCTGTTGGCACCCGCTTTCATGCTGAGCTTCGGGCTCGTCGGCGGATCGGGCGCGGCGCAAATGGGTGCGGCATCAGCGGAAAAAACCCGTATGGTTGCCATCGTGCAGGGTCGCGATGCCGAACGTGTGAAAGCCGCCGATGCTTATCGGCGGACTTTGTACCGCGGCAACGAAGGGCCGCCCGAATTGATGATTGTGCGCCCAGCTGCCGATCTGCCTGCTCAAGTCACGGCGTTTTTCGACAGCAAATCGCTTGACGTGACAGCGGTCCTGAGTGGGCCGGTCGCTGCGCCCACCGCAACGTTCAAACCGCCGAGCAAGCGCCATGCCGAATATCTGATCACGCTTGCCGACGACGTTGCACGTGAAACACGCACTGGCTTGTCGCTCGACAAGCGCATCGTCACGGCGAAACTGAGCGAAAGCAGCGCACGCAAAACGAGCATTCGGGGGCAGCAAGCGTCGGGCTTTTTCGCGGTGTTCGGCATCTTCTTTTTGACGTTATTGCTGGCGGGGCAGGCCGTCGGCACGCTGGCCGAAGAAAAGTCGAACAAAGTGATCGAGATCCTTGCCGCATCGGTCCCGCTCGAGGCCGTATTTCTCGGCAAGCTGATTGGCATGTTCGGCGTGTCGGTTGTGTTCGTCGCATTTTGGGGGAGCCTTGGTGGATTGGGGGTCAATCTTCTGCCTGCCGGGGCATTGCCAGCGAATTTCGCGCCCGCCGTCGGTATCCCGCTATTCTTCACGCTTTGCGCGCTTTATCTCACCATGGCATTCATGCTGCTTGGCGCGGTTTTTCTGGGTATCGGGGCACAAGCATCGACAATGCGCGAAATCCAGATGCTGTCGCTGCCGATTACGATCTTCCAGGTGTCGATGTTCGGTTTGTCGGCAGCAGCCGCAGCCAATCCCGGATCGACGATCGCGACGATTGCCGAGGTTTTCCCGTTCAGCTCGCCGTTTGCGATGGCCGCGCGCGGCGCGACCGATCCGGCCATATGGCCGCATCTCGCTGCGCTGGCCTGGCAGGCTTTATGGGTCGGCATTACGATTTCGATTTCGGTCCGCCTGTTCCGGATCGGCGTCCTGAAATCGGGCAGCGGCTGGCGGGGACTGTTTCGCCGCAAGCAAGCGCCAGCTTGACGTCACGCCATTGACAGCTCTGTCAGTAAGGTTGCAATCTGCAATCAAACAAGCAGGAGAGAGTCGATGGCGACCTTGGCAGTCGAGCCCGAAAGTGCAGTCGATCCGCTCGACGTGAGCCGCGCCGAACTGTGGCGCGATTATCAGTGGCGCGAACCATTTGCCGAACTGCGCGCGACATCGCCGATACATTATACGCCCGATTCCAAGTTCGGCCCTTACTGGTCGATCAGCACCTACAGGCCGATCCAGCATATCGAAGCACTGCCCAAGATCTTCTCGTCGGACTGGCAGGTCGGCGGCATCACGGTTGCCGGTGATCCGATCAGGCTCGAAGAAGGCGAAGTCCGCATGCCGATGTTCATCGCCATGGACCCACCGCAGCATAGTGCACAGCGCCGCACGGTTGCGCCCGCGTTCACGCCGAGCATGATCGACGCCATGCGCGCTGAAACTGCCCAGCGGACGGGTGAAGTGCTCGATTCGCTGCCGATCGGGAAGCCCTTCGACTGGGTCGAAAAAGTATCGATCGAACTGGCGACGGGGATGCTGGCCAAACTGTTCGATTTTCCGTGGGACGATCGCCATAACCTGACGCGCTGGTCGGACGTACTCGGCGATGTCGAGATGTTCGATACGCTGGAAAAACGGCAGTTCCGCCTCGCCAATGCTTATGAAATGGGCACGGCGTTCCACGCGCTTTGGGAAGCGAAGAAGAACCAGGAACCGACCTACGACCTGATTTCGATCATGCTGCACTCGGATGCCATGAGCCATATGAGCGAAGGCGAATTCATGGGGAATTTGATCCTCTTGATTGTCGGCGGCAATGACACGACGCGCAATGCGATGTCGGCACTCGCTTACGGCCTCGATAAATTTCCGGATCAGCGAGCCAAACTGGAAACCAATCCCGACCTTATCACCAACACGTCGAGCGAAATCATCCGCTGGCAGACGCCGCTGGCGCACATGCGTCGTACGGCAACGGAAGATACCGAAATCGACGGGCACAAAATCCGCAAGAACGACAAGCTGGCGATGTGGTATGTGTCGGCTAATCGCGACGAAAGCGTGTTTCCCAACGGCGACGAAATTATCGTCGACCGTGAAAATGCGCGGCGGCATTTGTCCTTCGGTTACGGCATCCACCGCTGTGTAGGTGCCCGCGTTGCCGAACTCGAGCTCACGATATTGCTCGAGGAAATGGCAAAGCGTCGCCTGCGCGTGAACGTCGTCAACGAACCCGAACGCGTGGCAGCTTGTTTCGTCAACGGCTACAAAAAGCTGATGGTCGAACTTTCGACATATTAGGGTGCAACCAGACGGCCGATAATCGCGTATAAGGTTATACGAAGGAAGCCCGCGACATGAACCTTACACGCCGTCATTTCATTACATCGACGAGTATCACGATCCTCGGCGGTGCCCTTGTGACCACCGCATGCGCCAAGCCCGCGCCTGCCGAGCGGTTCGAGCTGACACTCACGGACGCCGAATGGAAAAAGCGGCTGACACCCGCCCAATATCAAACACTGCGCAAGGAAGCGACGGATCGCCCCGGCAACAGTCCCTATCTGAACGAAAAACGCGCCGGGACTTATGCCTGCGCAGGCTGTGCGCTGCCGCTTTATTCGTCGAAGACCAAGTTCGACAGCGGCACCGGCTGGCCGAGCTTCTACGCCGCTCTGCCAAATGCCGTGCGCAACCGCACTGATTCCACTCTGGGTTTTGCGCGCGTCGAGGAACATTGCCGCCGGTGTGGCGGGCATCTGGGGCATGTTTTCGACGATGGCCCGCCGCCGACCGGCAAACGGCATTGCATCAACGGAACGGCATTGAAATTCACGCCGAGCCGCGCTTAACGAAAATTATCGGCGTAGGTCTGGAGCTTCAAAACGCGTGTCGGCGCGGGAATGATGGTTACAGTAATCCCATTCTTGTCGGCGTAGGCCTGTGCTGCCTCAAGGGTCGGGAAGCTAAGCTTGATCTGCGCTCGTGTGTCGCCTGAGCCCGCCCATCCGGTGAGCGGGTCGGGCCGCTTGGCTTCGGTTTGCTGGAATTCGAGTAACCACCCGTCCGTCCCGCTGCGGCCCGACGACATCGAGCTTTTGGGCTTCTGGAAAATGCGGGCGTGGGACATGCTGCGCTCTATAGGCCCGAGCGATGGCAAATTCTACGGCTTCAGTGAGTGCTGTTTTTGCGGCCCCGCCGGCAAATGGCCCAAGGGCGTAAATCGCACGCTGACCATAATGCCGCGCACGTTCGAGCGCATCGTCGATCGCCCCCGTGGCACGGAGCAGTGCGATGCCGTGTGCAAGATCAGCGTCGGACGCGCGCCGCCCTTCCATCGCGTCTTTCCAGAATTGACGATCCGCATCAGACCCGCGCGCATAAGCAAGAATGACTGGAAGCGTTACTTTACCGTCGCGAAAATCGTCGCCGACGCCTTTACCCATGGTGGCTGCATCCGAGGCATAATCGATCGCGTCGTCGACCAGTTGAAACGCGATGCCGAGATTGCGGCCATAGGTATCGAGCGCCTTTTCGATGGCTTCGTCACGCTCGGCCACAACGGCCGCGATTTTGCAGGCTGCAGCAAACAGGACTGCGGTTTTGGCAGCGATAATGTCGAGATAGCGATCTTCGCCCAAGCCGATCTGTCGCTGCGCCGTCAGCTGGTTGACTTCACCTTCCGCAATGACCGCCGATGCATTCGATAGGATGCGGAGCACTTTGAGGCTGCCGTCCTCGACCATCAGTTCAAAGCTGCGGCTGAACAGGAAATCGCCGACCAGCACGCTTGCTGGATTGCCCCAGATGACATTTGCCGTCCGTTTGCCACGACGCAGGCCCGATCCGTCGACCACGTCGTCGTGCAGCAGCGTCGCTGTATGAATAAATTCGACAGCGGCGGCCAGTTTGTAATGCCGCGTCCCCGGATAATCGAGCATCTGTGCACAGGCCAGCGTCAGCATGGGGCGCAGGCGCTTGCCGCCGCCCGCAATCAAATGGCCTGCCAGTTCCGGAATAAGCGGAATTTCGGACTGCATCCGGTCGAGGATGACGGCGTTCACTGCATTGAGGTCGGCGGCGACAAGCGACGCCATCGAATCCAGCGACGGGTTTCGGTCAGGGCGGATGGCATGGATCGTGGCGGTCATGATGCGCTTTGCTCTGGCGTCTTGTGCACTTTAAGGCAAGTGCAGCACCGGGAGAGCCGCATGACCGATACGCAACTGCAACAGTTCCGCGACAGTATCGATAATATCGATGCAGCGCTGGTGTTCATGCTGGCCGAACGCTTCAAAGTGACGCAAGCCGTCGGACGTCACAAAGCCGCACACGGCCTGCCGCCCGCTGATCCCGGACGCGAAGAGCATCAGGTCGCTCGCTTGCGCAGCCTTGCCGAGAACGCAAAACTTGATCCTGATTTTACCGAAAAATTCCTGCGCTTCATCATCGACGAAGTGATCCGCCATCATGAGGGAATGCAAAGCTAGCCCTGATCGGCCGCTGGCAACCGCAACCGCGCAAGCAGGCCGCCAAGATCGTCGCTTTCGTCGAGGCTGACAGTGCCGCCATAGATTTCCGCAACATCGCGAACGATTGCGAGGCCCAGACCCGTACCCGGCTTGCTCGTATCGAGGCGCGCACCACGATCGAAAATACGGCTGCGTTCGGCTTCGGGAATACCCATGCCGTCATCTTCGACCTGAAATTCGACGTAGCCAGCGTCGCGGACGACCGTGATAAACACACTGCCGCCGCCATATTTTGCAGCATTTTCGATCAGATTGCCGAGCAATTCATCGAGATCCTGTCGCTCGACGCGAACCGATGACGTCTTGTCACCGGCCACGTCGATCCGGACCGTCGGATACAGCATGCCGACGGCGCGCTCGACCGACTGCAGCGATGCCCACACATCAGCGCGACTGTGGGCATGCCCGCGGCGACCCACGGCGCGAGCACGGGCAAGATGATGATCGACCTGCCGTCGCATCGTGGTGGCTTCGCGAAAGACGGTCGTTGCCAAATCGGCACTTTGCGCGGTTGCAGCATTCATGATGACCGTGAGTGGCGTCTTCAGCGCATGCGCAAGATTGCCCGCATGCCGCCGCGCTTCTTCGGCTTGCGTTTCGTTATGGGCGATAAGGCCGTTCAGCTCGTCGACCAGTGGTGCGACTTCGCGCGGCAGCTTCGCCTGTTCGATCCGTTGCGTCCGTCCGCTGCGCATATCGACGATCGACTGACGCAGCTTGCGCAGCGGCCATAGCCCGTACAGCGTTTGCAATGCTGCCATCAGGATCAGACCAAGGCCAAGCAGCGCAAAGCTGCGCACAAGTGTTTTGCGCAGTGTATCGATCTGGGTGTCCAGCCCGTCGCGGATTTGCGCGACCTGAAAACGCCAAACCGTCTTCGAAAACGGCAGCGTTATGTCGCGCTCGACAATCCGCAACCGTTCGTCGCGCAACTGATTGCTGTCGTAAAAATGTGCCTTAGTGTCGCGGTGCGGGGGGCCATATTTCAGGCTGTCGTCCCACAAGGAGCGCGACCGGAACGGTTCGACGCCTTTCGCCGATATTTGCCAGTAAAGCCCCGATTGCGCCTCGAGAAAGCGCTGGTCGCCCAGCGGGCGATTGAGCCGTACTTCGCCGTCAGGGCCGATTTCGGCTGACGAAATCATTGCCGTCAAAACATAATCAAGCTGGTCGTCGAAATTCTGGGTCACCGCACCGGCCAAAACCCGGTCGAGCGCAACACCGCCGCCGATCAGCAGCAGCAATATCCATGCCGCAGCGACCCCGACAATCCGCCGGTACAACCACCCCTTGGTCTGCGCCGCCACTACCGCCAGGGGCGCACACTCGACGGGTGGGCTGAGTTTATCCGCCAGCCGGTTCATCGAGCGAATAGCCGAGGC
>JANODH010000051.1:0-10437 GCA_031412595.1 Sphingomonas sp.
TCGCTGACAATCGCTGGCGACCGAATGGTTCTACAATAAAAAAACAGCCCCGGATTGCTCCGGGGCCGTCGTTGAGTCTGGTAACTTAGAAGTATTAAGCGCCCGCGCCTGTTGCACATGCTGCGCCTGCAGTACCACCGACGTTCGAGCTCGTACCACCAGTGTTGCTGGTGATCGTCGCCGCAACGGCTGTCGTGGTCGGCTGCTTGCTTTGGATCCAAAGACCACGCGCACCCAGACCACCCGTCGTTGTATTGACGAGGAAGGTATCGAAAATCGCCTTGATCCAACCAGCTGACAGGGGTGCAAAATTCGACTGTGCCGACAGGCCCCGTGCCGTACCCGTGCCCGCTGTACCACTCAACAAGTTTACCGACACATTGCCCGTTCCAGTTTGGATGGTGTCGTCGTACTTGATCTTCTTCAGGTTGGTGTAGAGGAACTGCGCCATCGCGACACGGTTCGCAGGGTTCTTGAAGCAGGTCGACGTCAGCAAGAACGAGACACCCGTCATCGGGTATCCAGCAGGTGGTGCGGCCAGCGTGCGTGCCGAGAAGCCACCCGCGGTATCGGCGCGCGAATACAGCACGTCGGCCCAGTCAAGCGGATTGGCGCGGTTCACCAAAGCACCAGTGACCGAGTTTTTGCGTAGATCCCCGGTGGCGTTGTACGCACCGCTGCTCACCGTCGACTGTGGCGGCAGGATTGTCGCAAACGCTGCGGTGGCGTTCGCTGCGTTCGGAGCCTTAAACGCCGTTGTCGAGCCGATTTGCGTCAGCTGAGCGCCGTCATTCAACGCACCTGGCGCTGGTGAAACGAAATCACCGCTGTTGTAGCCAAGGCGGCCGCTGAGGACGACGCCGCTGGGCGTTGCAACGTCGGGTGCCAGCGCGACTACAGCAGCAACGCCGTCATTGCCTGGTGCCCGTGCGAACAGGCCAACCGCTTCAGTGCCCGAGAGCAAGATGCCTGTGGGACCGTAAATGGCCGTTCCGGTCGCCGCCGCAGGGAGCGATGCACTGGCACCCGTGAACTTGTTGCCGGTTGTGCCGCACACCGCTGTCAAATGGCGCGTGAAGATGTCGGTCGTGCCCGACGTATCCTGACGACCGACGAGACGGATTGGAACACCGCCGCCTGGAGCCGTGCTGGCATAACGGCCCGCGACATCAAGTGGTGAACCACTGACCGACGATGTCGGCAACTGGTTGAAGTTTGTGATCGTGCCGTTGTAAATCCCGCAATACTGCGCCTGGTTGAGCTTCATGCCGCCGGTTGGGACGGTGAAGAAAAGGTCGGCACCGGTATTCGTGTTCACGCCATATTTGCGGTTATATGAAACCGCGACGGGCACGACGTAGAGCGGGATCTGGATTGCATTACCGGCTTTGTTCGTCGCACTGTTTGCATTGGCATTGTAAGCCGCAAGGTCGCTTGCCGAGATCGGGCCTTCCGAGAACGCGAACTGGACGTTCGTCCAGCCTGAAGTTGCGTCATCGACGATTTCGAACGGGTTTGACTGGTTGGTTGTCGTGGTCACGCCCGATGTGAAGCGATTGCTGAAGCTGCGCCAGATGTCGCGACCAAAGCCCGAACCGGTCGACACATAACGTGCCTTGAAGTTTCCCTGAACTGGCGTTGCACAGCGCGGAATTACGTTCGGTAGACCGGTGAAGACGCCGCCGGGGATCGTAACGAGTGCGCCGCCTTGGATCGCACCCGGTGTCGGGAGCGAATTGGCGTCGGGCTGAATACCGTACACGCCGAGCGTAGCGTGCGCAGGAGCACCACGACCGAGTTGCTGCGCATTGGCGTTGCCGCTGATGCAGTTAAGTGCTTCGTTGACAACTGTTTGAACTGCCGACGCACCAGCACCGCGGAGATCGCTACCGACGAGCAGGGGCGCAACGGATGATTGCGCGAAGGCATTGCCCGCGCCAAGGCTCGAAACGGCGACCGCTCCAAGCAGGATTGATTTAAAATTTTTCATGTGGGTTTTCCTCGTGAGTGAATGCTTGACGAATCAAAGAAACATCAGGCCAGAATATGGCGAATTCTTCCCACAACTATCGATACGGATACACAAACACGAACTCCTAACGACATTAGCCGAAAAAGGCCATGTTGTCTAAAGAGTGTATAGAAATCAGTAACTAATAATTGGGATTTGTGATCCGCCGCGATAGTTATGACAATTTTGTTATGTTTTCTTTACGCATACGATATCGCCAAGCGAATCTCAGAGACTTGTTCGACGCATCTCTTTATTAACCAACGTCGGTGACAATTTTATGATCGGCGTCAATAATTTCAGATCAAAAGTTGCTTAGCTGATGGCTTCTGCCCAGCTGCGCTCGACTACGGCAAAGTCCGGAGCAAACAGACGAGCTGCAAAGCTGCCTTGCGCCACGTAAATTGCCGCGCTTGTTGTCGGCCGAGTGCAATCAGCGCCTCGCGCCGGGGGCCAGGGTCAGCCAGACTGCGGATCGCGCTTGCCCATGCAGCGGGGTCATCGGGCGCAATATAAAGCGTGGCCTCACCGCAAATTTCGGGGAGGGCCCCGCATGGCGCGACAACCGTCGGACAACCGAGCGCCATCGCTTCGAGTGGCGGCAGGCCAAATCCCTCGGTCGTTGATGGAAACGCAAGGCACATGGCGTTTTCGATCAAGCCGCGAAGCGCTGCATCACTGACGCGACCGGCAAATCGAACGTTGTCGGGGATATCCATACCGAGCGCGGCAAAGGAAGCGGGCCCCGTCGCGCCGACCAGCACCAGCGTTTGGCCTGCGAGCATCGGATCGGCAAAGGCACGAAGCAACAAACCAATATTCTTGTGTGCTTGCGTCGTTGAAAGCGCAACGACATACGCGCCGCGTTGCAGGCCCAGCGCCGGGAGCAGAGACACATCGCTGATTTCGCGCAAAACATGATCGACACCGTTGTGCACGACATGGATACGCTCAGCGGGACATAGGTTGAGCGCAACAATCTGGGCCTTCGAATATTCAGAGACCGTCACTATTGCGCGGTTACGGCGGCCCAAAATGGGCTGGATCATTCGATACCAGAGCCGAAAGGCACGACTGTAGGACGCAGGCGACAGATGCACTTGCGCGTCATGGATCATCGTGATCGCGTCGCGCGTTGCCAGGGGGCCGATATTGCAAAAATTCAGGAGCGTGGTGTTGCCCTTGCGCAGCGGCAGAGTGACTTGTTCCCATGGGATTCCGGTGAGTGGTCCGAGGGCGCGCGACGGCAGTGTCATGGTCGCGGCCCGCGCAGCACCGTCGCGGGTGTGAACCACCGAAAACTGCAAACCTTCCAGAGCGGGATGCCTTTCGGCCTCAAGCGCTGCGATCGCATTGGCCAGTTCGGTCGCGACGCGGTGAACGCCGGTCGACTCGGCTCGCAGAAACTTTCCGTTTATAAGGAACAGGCGCGCCACCGCGTCTCAGGCCTGCTCGAGCTTGCGGCGTTGCTTCTTCAGGCCGACGACCGACCGGCCAAGGCGCATGAACGGTCGCTCGACAAAATGGAAACCAACCCACGACATGACAAGTGTCAGCGCAATCGCCGCCGGCACCTGAAACCCGGTCACAAAATATGTTTTCGCCGTTGCCGTCGCGATCGGATGCAGCAGGTAGATCGAATAGCTAATCGCACCGAGCGCCGGGACAATCCCGTAATTGATCGCGCGGGCGTCGCGTAGCGGCGTCCACAAGGTAAAGACCAGAAAAGATGCAGTTCCGACGATCCACGGGCCAACGGCCTGCAAAACGGTAAGATTGGGGTGGGAAAAGACGCCGAAAGCGACCGCCATCGCTATCAGCGCGACGACCGAGAACCTCGCAATGCTGCGGGCCAGTTGTCGCGCGTCGATCTCGCCGGCATGGAAGCGGAAGCATTGGAAGCCGATGACCGCTGCATAGATCATCGTCGGGCGCCCCAAGGGGATGCGGACTTGCAAGGCAAGCGAAAGGACCGTGAGCGCGACCAACGAGAGCGGCACGAACAGGTCAAGGCGGTCAGCCGCACGGCTGCCGAACAGCGTGATGCTGACCCCAAACGCGATGTACCAGACCATCTCGACCGCGAGCGTCCAGCTGACTCCCAAAAAAGTTTGGGCACCGATATAATCGGACACGAGGGCAATATTGGCCAGCCACGCAAGCGGCGATGCATCGGCAATGAACGCGAATGTCGGCAAAAGCCCGATTGCGCCGGCTGCTGCCATCAGCAACAGCGTGGCGACGTAAACCGGAAAGATACGGAAGACCCTGCGGATCATGAAATCGCGCATGTCGAAGCCGCTGCGCGCGGCCATCGGGATCACATAGCCGCTGATGAAAAAGAAGATCGCAACGCCTGTGACGCCCGGCGCAAGCGGGATCAGCCACGTTTTGACCAGGCCGTCGCGCTTTTCGAACAGATGCTGTGCAAAAACCAGAACCGCTGCCAGCAGGCGCAGCGAGTCGAGGAAACCCAATCGGGGTTGAAGCTTCGCGTTCATGCGCAGACCCGCAGGCATGTGCCGTGTTTGCCTCCGCCGCGAGGCACAGTTGAGACGAACGCTCGCATTTATTTACCCCCGTCCAGACGGGCGAGGCGAAGGCGCCGGTCCGATTGCGGAGCGATAGATGAGAATTGTTCTATTTTTGTAACATCGTGCTGCCAATCCGAAGGCGAAAGGCGGAGCACGCGACATGTTTGGCATTTGGCGCACAATGCTCGCGATCGAGGTTGTCGCGTTTCACCTTTTGCTCGTGCCGCTGATCGGTGCCTACGCCGTTTTTTCGTTCTTCGTGCTGTCAGGCTTTCTCATGACCGAGATCGTCCAGCGAACGTACGGCTATGGGCCGCGAGGGTTTGCACGTTATATGGGCAATCGCGCGTTGCGGCTGCTGCCGAGCTACTGGTTCGCTTTAGTGGTGACGATTCTGGTAATTGCCGCCGTCGGGACGGCAAATGTCTTCATGTTTCATAAAGTTATGGGCGTCCCGGAGAGCTTGAGAGACTGGTTGCAAAATATCTCGATGATATTTTTCAACTGGTTGCCCAAGGAAGAAAAGCCAAGGCTTGTTCCCCTCGCTTGGGCGCTCACGGTCGAAATCTTCTACTATATTGCTATTGGTCTGGGTGCGTCGCGAACGCGCGTGACTTCCTTTGTCTGGCTCGCCTTCAGCCTCGCGTACGTCCTTATCATCCGGCAAATATACCCCGAAGGCGGTGAGTATCTTTACGCGGCAATCCCGGCTGGCTCGCTGCCGTTTTCGATCGGTGCCCTTGCCTGGCATTATCAGGCGGACATTCGTTCGCAGCTTGCACAGCTCCGGCTTAGCGACGCGCGGGTGCTCGTCATGGGGCGCTGGCTGCTCTATGCGTTTATACTTGCTGCGCTCACGGCGACGGGCTGGCGATGGCTTGCCATGTTCGGCAACTGGCTGAACATCATCGTGTCGGCGCTGATTGTCGTAGCCCTATTCGCGGTAAAACCCACGCAACCGTGGCGGCGGATCGACAAGGCGATCGGTAACTACAGCTATCCGATTTATCTGCTTCATCTCCAGATGGGGTTGCTTGCAGGCGTCCTGCTTTACGGCGCAACAACAAAAAGCGGGCCTTGGGTTTTCATTGTCGGGCTGACGTTTACCCTCGGCCTCGCTTCTATTTGCGCGCGTCTTATCGATCCCGCCGTTGAGCAATTGCGTCACCGGATCAGACCGCGTTAGCAGGCTTTGGCCATGTCTTCGCAATGGCCCACACGTGCATTTCGTTTTGTAACAGTGCCGTGTCATGCCGAGAACGGGCTGGGTATTGCGACACGTGAAGATGTTTCCAAGAACAAGCTGCTTTGTGATTAACTTGGCCCGCGACGTTGAGCGGCGCGTTCGCATGGAAGCAGTCCTGAACGAACTGCAACTCGACTTCAAGATTGTCGATGCGGTTATCGGCAGCGAGCTTGATCCCGAACGGCTCGCTTTCTTTGAGCACCTCACCGAAATGCATCTGCGTCCGGCAGAATATGGCTGCATGTTGAGCCATATCGAATGCTGGCGCACCTTTCTGGCATCCGACGCCGATCGCGCGCTTGTGTGCGAAGACGATATCCATGTCGCGCCGCACATCATGGCGTGCCTGGCGGCGCTCGATTTTCCTGTCGACGGCCCTGCGATCGTGCGGTTGGAAGGTTTCGGAAGCTTCACGACCTTTTCCGTGCGCCCGCGACAAACGATAGGCCGATACGGCATCCACCGGATGTTCACCGATCATGGCGGAACCGCGGGCTATGTAATCGATCGCCGGAGCGCGCAGTTTTTGCTCGAAGCAGCCCCCGGATTTCGCAATGCGATCGACATCGAGATGTTCTTCCCGACCCGCCGGTCATTCTCTGGACTCGATGTCTACCAGTTCATTCCCGCGCTGATCATGCAGGATGAAATACTGACCCGTAAGCAGTCAGTCGGCTACCTGAAGAGTAATATGGGCGATCAGCGGGCCGACCAAATAATTTGGAACAAGCGCAATTTTCTGCAACGCCTCAAGGGCAAAGCACGGCCCTATTATCAAGCACTTTATTCGGCATTGCTGCGGGTCTTTGCCGGTAGGATGCGACTGATTGTCCCTTTCAAATGATCAGGAACACGGCAGAGCGGACAGCCGATGATCGCGTCGATGTGGATTTTTCGTTAGCGATTCATAATCGGACAGGAAAATATTTCATCGGCCTCGATCTGCTTGGCATTGCCGACTTGCCCGTTGGCGACGTTTTTTACTGGCATCTTGCGCGCTGTTTGCCGCCGCCCGGTCTGGCAGGCCGGGTCATCGGGCGGTTGCAGCATTGGCAAATCGTCGGCCAAACTTTTGGTGGGCCACTCGAGTGGATACCGCGCCGCAAGCCGCGTCGGCCACTGCTTCACCTCGACCCGTTCACTGTCCCCACGACGCATTTATGCCGCCGGGACGCTGTTTTGTGTCACGACATCGGACCGGTGTCGCACCCGATGCTGTTCGATGCAGCAATCGGACGCATCTACGCAGAAATTTATTCGCGGTGCGAAGCGATCGGCCCGCACATGATTTTTGTCAGTGAAGCGACGCGGACAGCTTATTTATCGCGCTACCCGGCGACTGATCCGTCGCGCACCCGAATTGTTTATCCAGCGATACGGCCGGGTCTGACGACTGTCGAGCCGGTCGCGCTGCCGCAAATTGGGGGCCGATTTCTGCTGACAGCCGGGAGCATCGGCGACCGGAAGAACCAGCAACGATGCATCGCGGCGTTTGCGCGCAGCGGTCTTGCCGAACAAGGCGTTTCCTACGTTATTTGCGGCGGCAAAGAGCCAGGCTTCGAAGCCGTCGAACGATCCGCGCGCGCAACGCCGGGTGTGGTCTTGCTTTCCTATGTGAGCGATGCAGCGCTCGCCTGGCTCTATCAAAATGCCAAAGGTTTCGTGCTGGCAAGCTTGCTCGAAGGCTTCGGTATGCCGGTCGCGGAGGCTATTTCAAAGGGGCTCTTACCGCTCGTCAGCGCGAACAGTGTGCTGTCCGAAGTGGCAGGCGATGGTGCGCTCGTCACCGATCCGGATGATGAAGTATCGATTGCGTCGGGAATGATCGCGCTTGCGACGATGGGTGCCGACGAACGTCGGGCTCGGCTCGCTATGGGGCAACAGTCGATTTTACGGTTTTCGCCGGACGCGATCGCGACCGCATGGCACATGGCGTTCGACGATATTTTGGAAATGCCGTGATCCGTAATCAAGCGGTACACAGGCACCGGCTGCGCATATTCGGGCAGATGCTCCGCCATCCAAGGCACATGGCGCGGCTTCGCCAGATGCGGCGGTCTGAAAGCGCGACTGGCTATTCGTTGCAACAATTCGAAGCCAGCAACTCGATTTTCATTCACATTCCAAAGGCAAGCGGCGTTTCGGTGGCAAAGTCACTGTATGGAAATATGGCTGGCGGTCACATGGCGATGCGCGATTATGAGCTGGCGTTTGGGCCGCACTTCCTGCGAAAGGCCTTTGTATTCACCTTCGTGCGCAATCCATGGGATCGACTTCATTCCGCGTACCGCTTTCTCGCAAAAGGCGGCATGAACCGTGCCGATGTGCAATGGGCGGCGGCCCATGCGGCCTATCTTGAAAGTTTCGAAGGCTTCGTGACGGATGGATTGCAGGTGCCCACCATTGCCGAATCCATTCATATCGTGCCCCAAACTCACCTTTTGTTCTCACCGGTATATGGTTACGACGCGATCGATTTTATCGGAAGATTCGAAAATCTGAGGGACGACTTTGAGACCGTGTGCACCGCTCTCGGAGCGACCGATGCCGAGCTTTCTCACGAAAACCGGACAGCGGGGGAAAAGGAGGATTATCGCTCAAGCTATTCGGACGATATGCGCGCAGCCGTTGGGGAATTCTACCGCACAGACATCGATCTGCTCGGCTATTCCTTTGACGGCGCTGCCCCAAAGATCATCTCGGCGGCTTCAAAAGGCTGAGCAGGCGCGCCGGAATCCACTGTTCGATGACCGCAAGAAAATCGGGCCAGCAGCGTAATCGGACGCCGACCAGGATCGTCATGCCGTAAGTGATGCACCCGGTCAGTATAAGCACAGCCAGCAAGACGAGCGGCGCAACGTTTCCGGATAGCAACAGCCGCAGCGCGACAAGGATCGCTGCCATCACTGCCGTGGCGACATAGGGTGGCGCAAGACCGACAACGACGTCGCGGAAGCGCAGGCCGGTAAATCGGCGCATGTCCCAGAAATTATAGCCGGTGAGGAGGATGCCGCGGACGATTTGGGTCACGAGGACCGCCACAAGCGAATATTGCGCTGCGACAATGGCGAGCCCCAGCCCGACGATGATCTGAAAGATGCCCTGACGAATTAACAGGCGGCTTTGCCCGATTGCAATCATGGCAGCAGGAAAAAAGTAGTTGGGTGGCGACGTGATGGCAAGGATACTGATCATCTGCGCGAGTGGAACCGCGGCCTCCCATTTGGGACCGAAAAGGAAATGAACAGCTTCGGGCGCAACGATCGCAAAACCGATCATGGCCGGGCACAATATCGACGCACTGACTTGCGTGAAGCGCATATATGACCGGCGTAAATCGCCCAAATCGGTTGCAGATCGTCCCAGCTGCGCTCCGGCGACGCTGACCAACGGCATAATTGCGAGTTGGGCCGTAGATTCGAAAATACGGAATGCAATCTTGTACAGCCCGAGTTGCGTGGGGCCGAGCAAGACAGCAATGCACAGGTCGATCGAGCGTGGAACCAGCGATGGCAAGAGCGCGCCGACCATCGTCTGACCGCCATCGCGCAAAAATGGGAAAGAAATGGGACTTATGCGCGTGAACGCCGGACGCCAAGTGACTGCTGACCACACCCAGAATGCCGATACGCCAGACTGGACGAGCCGCTGCGCAGCAAGCGCTAGTGGACCGAAGCCGAACGCGACCGCCACCAACGCTGCGATGCCGCCAACAATTGCTGCAATGCTGCCGCGATAAGCCAGCTTGCTGAAACGAAACTCACTTCGCAAAATGCCGTCAGCGGTCGCGTGCATTGCCGTGAACATGAAGACGGGCGCACACAAATAGAACATGCTCGCCAGTTCGGTCGAATTATACGCACGCGAAATGGGCCGGGCGATAACGAGGAAAATTGCTGCAAAAAAAATCGCAAGGACGAACGAGACGCGGAACGCCTGGTTGCGCATGGCGTCGTTCTGGTAGCGATTTTGCTGCAGCAGTTCGACTTGCCCCCAGCGAACAATCTGCATGCCAAGTTCAAGGCCGATGCTCACCGTCGCCATCAACCCGAAATCGCGGGGATCGAGAACGCGGGCAAGGTATAGCAACAACCCAAAGGTGATGAGATATTGGCTTGTTCCCCCGGCGAGTGCCCAGAGCGAAGCCCGCGCAACGCGTGAGGACGTCATGACCGGTTGTCGCTTGGGCAGGTGGGCGACGCCAAACTAAAGTTCCTCAACGCGTTCGGGCGTAAGTCGAACGCGCAGCACGTCTGCAATCCCAAGCCAGTTACCGCGCACGCGACCGACCCGATCGATCCAGGGTTCGGCGTTGGCAGCACGCCAATGGTTTGCCCACACGTTGCGCGCGATGATGTTCAACGCAAAGCGCAAGCGCATCGTGCCCTTGCGCACCAAATACATCGGATTGACGACCTGCGAATATCCGATACGCAAACCCGACGAGCGACCTGCTTTTACCCCACAATGAACGCCGGCAAACGCAAAGGTTTTGACGATCCGCCCGCGCGGTCGGACTCTTACTGAAAAATCGACGTCTTCCTGCCAACCATAAAGTCGCAATCGTTCGTCAAAGCGAACGTCGCTGATCCGATCTGTGCGAAAAGCCATGTTGCAGCCGTACAACCCGTCAAGGTCGCGGAACG
>JANODH010000052.1:0-2245 GCA_031412595.1 Sphingomonas sp.
GCCGCGCTACGTCATCATCGTGATGTTTGACGAACCGAAAGGTAGCGCTGAAAGCGCGGGCCAGCGCACCGCCGGCTGGGTTTCCGCGCCTGTGGTCAGCAAAGTCGTGTCGCGGATCGGGCCGTTGCTTGGCGTGACGCCCGACATGAGTCGCGAGATCGATCTTGCTGCGATGACGCCGCTGCTCTGGAAACCGAAGGACGCTCGTTGATGCGGCTGGGGGCGCTCCTTGGCACCGATGCAAAGGCGGACGTGTCGGGGTTTGCCATCGATCATCGCAAAGTTGCACCCGGCACGGTGTTCGGAGCGTTCAAGGGCGCGCGGTTCAACGGCGAAGATTTTATCGCCGACGCCGTGAAAGCCGGGGCCGTCGCCGTCGTTTCGGCGCACGGTGCCAAAGCCTGTGGCACCGTTCATATCACGTCCGACGAGCCACGCCGCGATTTCGCCATGCTGGCCGCGAAGTTTTTTGCCCCGTTCCCGCAAACAACCGTGGCCGTAACCGGCACCAACGGTAAAACATCGACTGTCGAATTGACGCGCCAGCTTTGGCGAATGGCGGGGCATCATGCTGCCAGCATCGGCACTTTGGGCGTCACGACGGCAGACGAGCGTGTCGTGACAGGATTGACGACCCCTGACATCGTGACTTTCCTGTCCAACATGGCCGGCTTGCGCCGCGAAGGCGTGACGCATGCCGCATTCGAGGCATCGAGCCACGGGCTCGACCAATATCGTACCGAAGGATTGCCTGTCGCGGCGGCAGCCTTCACCAATCTCAGCCGTGATCATCTCGATTATCACGGCGACATGGCGGCCTACTTCACAGCGAAATTACGGCTTTTTTCCGAAGTCGTCGACGCTGATGGCACTGCCGTCGTCTGGCAGGACGATGAAGCATCGGATCGCGTCATCGACCTGGCGCGCGAACGCGGATTGAAACTCGTCGGAGTCGGCACGCGCGGTGGCACTTTACGGCTCCAGTCGCGTGTCCCGACGCAGCTCGGCCAGAAGCTCGTTGTTGTTCATGAGGGCAGCGAACATGCAGTGAACCTGCCACTGATCGGCGCCTATCAGGTCGCAAATGCGCTGGTTGCTGCCGGACTGGTGATCGGAACCGGTGGTGACGTGAAAACGACACTGGCCAATCTCGGGCGGCTTCAGGGCGTTCGGGGCCGTCTCGAGCGGGCTGTCATCAGCCGCGCCGGTGCACCGGTTTACGTGGATTATGCGCACACGCCCGATGCACTCGCCGCGGCGATTTCGGCATTGAAGCCGCATGCGATCGGGCGGCTGATCCTCGTCATGGGGGCAGGCGGCGACCGCGACGTCGGCAAGCGTCCCGACATGGGACTGATTGCCGAAGCGATGGCCGATCGTGTGATCGTGACCGACGACAACCCGCGTAGTGAAGACCCGGCACTGATCCGTGCTGCCATCCTTTCGAAAGCGCCCGAAGCGACAGAGATCGGCGACCGGCGTGCCGCAATCGCTGCCGCCATTGCCGAGGCTGGCGTCAATGATATCGTCCTGATCGCGGGCAAAGGCCATGAAACCGGACAAACCGTCGGGTCTAAGGAATTCGAGCGCGTCTTGCCGTTTGACGATGTCGAAGTAGCGCGGGAGTGCGCTGCATGACAGGGTTGTGGACTTCTGCCGACATTGCGCGGGCGACTGGCGGCACAGCCTCGGCGGACTTTGTCGTGAATGGTGTGGCTTTCGACAGCCGTGAGATCGGCGCAGGCGATCTGTTCGTCGCAATGACCGGCGAGAATGATGACGGGCACCGGTTCATCGACAATGCATTTGCCAAGGGTGCGGGCGGTGCGATCGTCTCGCGACCCGTCGCCCATCCGCATGTTCTGGTCGCGGATACAGCGGCCGCTTTGAATGCCCTCGGTGTCGCAAGTAGGGCGCGTACAGCAGCAAGAGTCACCGGCGTAACGGGCTCAGTCGGAAAGACGGGCACGAAGGAGGCTCTTGCTGCAGCACTCGCGCGGACGCCGGACGTGAAAGTTCACCGGTCGGTGAAAAGCTACAACAATCACACTGGCGTGCCGCTGAGTCTGGCACGCATGCCCGCCGACAGCGATTATGCCGTGTTCGAAATGGGCATGAACCATGCAGGTGAAATTGCGGCGCTGACCGCGATGGTGCGCCCGCATGTCGCGGTTGTTACTGCGATTGCCCCGGCCCATATCGAATTTTTCGACAGCGAAGCCGCGATTGCCGATGCAAAGGGGGA
>JANODH010000053.1:0-1518 GCA_031412595.1 Sphingomonas sp.
GCCAAAGCGCGCCGTCAAAACACCTGCATCGACAACGCACGAAAACGGCACGGCCTGTGCCAATACCTCCGCGACGCCGCGAACGCTGTCTCCCGTCGCCGCCAATCCGATAAGTGACGGTCCGCCATCGCTTGCAATTGCGCCAAGCTCCGACAGCACCGCTCCAGTGGACGTCGCACCGGTGTCGGCGATCACTTCGAAACTGATCGACGGAATCCGGTTCCCGAAACCCGCCAGCGCCATATCTTCGAACACGACATAGGCCATGCCCCGATAGGCCGGGGTCGCGCCGATCCCTTCGCTTGCCGCGATCAACGGATCGACCGGTTGCCCGTCGTCGCCCCGATAATAGCGAAACCCCGTTTCCGACTTGAAGTCACCCGCTGCGCCGCGCAGCAATTTTCCGTCCGCCCAGATCCGCCCGATGTCTGCTATTGGCCGCCCCGATAGCGCGACTGCAAACGATGCACTGTAGCTGTACACATCAGTCGACCCCCGCCCCTTCCCGTTCGACCGCGTCGACCGGTTTTCGTTCAGGTCGGTCGCCCAGATGACTGTGCCCGACACACGTACTGTCCCGAATAATTTCGGGATCATCGATCCATAGCTCGACGTCTGCAATGCAAGATCGCCCAGCCGTGGCCCCTGCCGCCGCGGCGGCGCAAAGATCGCATTGTCGACCTGCTGTCCGATCACCGCGCCCACGGCCGCCCCGATCGGCCCGCCGACAATCGCGCCGACGGCCGACAAAACCACTGTCGCCATTACTCAAGCCTCCCAGATTGCAATCACCGGCCACGGCAAGGATCCCGGCGTTTCGACCACGCGCCCGATCCCCGCATCGGCATGGACGAACCCTGCCGCGGTCATCACGACAAGATGAAATTGCGCCGGTCCCGATTTTACCAGCACCAGATCGCCTGCGGTCGGATCGCGTCGGGCGCGCACAAGGCCCGCACCATCAACTAATCTCGCAATCCCCTCGCCATTTGCTGTCCGCACCGAATAGCCGCGCGGCACATCGTCAACGCCAAACACCAGCGCCGCCACGCCAACACAATCAAGCCCGGTCGCAGGATCGCGCCCGTGCAACCGGAACGGCACCCCGACGAGTGCGCGCGGATCAATCGCCATAGCGCGTCAGCAGATCATTGCCCGGCAAATGCGGTTCGCCGCGAAAGTTCACGGCATTGCCAAACCGAGCGATGCACGTGGAAAATCGTTTGTCGCACCCTTGCGTCAGTTCGACCCGCGTCCCCGCCGTCACGCAAACGCCGGCACGTCGCGCAACGTCACCCTCGGCCCCGCATTGGCGACCACCCGGTTTTCTAGCCCTGCATTCGCCCCCGTCAGCCAACGCAACGACCCATAAGCATAATCGCCATCCGCCAGCCCCCCCGCCAACGTCACCACATTGTCGACCATCGAAACCACCACTGCTGAAACCCGCCGCCCGCCCAGATTAACGCGGCAGCGCCGGTCACCCAACTGTGCCCTGCATTCGGGCGACGTCTCCTC
>JANODH010000054.1:0-8468 GCA_031412595.1 Sphingomonas sp.
CTCGACCAACTCCACAGAAGGTGGATTTCAACAAAACGATAACCCGTCTTTCGGGCAATATATTGGCGGGCCCTCGACAGTTCTCACGGGTGCAGCGGCTCTCGGTTACGCTTTTGCCGCAGGTTGGACCGGCTCGACCACACTGGCGACGATCAACAATCGCTATTTCTACAACAATGGTGATGAACGCATTCGCATCATTACGACGATCACAGCGCTGAGTGATGTCACAAGTCTCGCTTTCGCGCGGTCTGTCGATCCCGATCCCGACGTCAATACGTCAGGAAGCTTTTCGACGAACAATCAGCGTGGCAACAGCCTGTTCGGAACCGATGACTTTATCGGTGCGGCCGGGCCAGTCACCGGGCTGACCCTTGCGCTTGTGAACAACAATGGCGCGACGTACACAAGCAACACGCTTATCAATTCGTTTTGCTGCAGCAATGTTGACCCGTACACCGTCCTTGGTGGTGGCGCGAACAACACGGTTGGCGACAACAGCCTGAACATGGCTTGGAACATCGGCAATCTGAAAGCTGGTGAAACGGCAACGATCGAGTATTTTTACGCCGTTGGTGACAAGATCGACCGGGTCGGTGGCCCCGGTGCCGTGCCAGAATCGTCGACATGGATGATGATGATTGCCGGCTTCGGCATTGCCGGCATGTCGCTTCGCGGTCGTCGTCGCAACGCGATTGCTTCGCTCGCTTAATCGCAAGACCAGCGAACACAATTAACCTCCCGGTGCAGACCGGGAGGTTTTTTGTTGCCCTGCGTACGGGGTTTCAGATTTTGATGTTCAGCGTTACGGGGATGATGTGATCGACGCGGTCTGGCGCACCGAAGCGCTTTTGGTAACGGTTTTGATAACCCGTTTCGAAAACAACCGCCCTGTTCAGCGGAATGCTCAAGCCCGCAAAATTGCGCATCTGATCAAATCCTGCGCGCGCGCCCCAGTCGGTCGTATTCAGCGCGAATAGAATTTCGCTGGAAAGCACGAAATTCGTGCCAGCCTTCTTCAACGGAACCTGTAGCTGTAGCCGCTCGCGGAGCCGCAAGCCCAAATCACGGGCCCCCTCGATCCAGCGTTGCTCAAAACGCGTGCGTGACGAAACGACAGCATTGCCGATCGTGCCAACCCGCAAGTTCAACTGCTGATGAATCCGGTTTTCTGTTACATCCGGGAGTCCGTCATTTATTGTGATCTGGTGGGTGTAGCCCACCAATACTGTCACTGAGTTGCTGAACTGATATCCGATCGCAGGGCGCACAACAAACACGCCGAGCCGCCCTGCGTCTTCGATCATTCTCCCACTAACCTCGAGCGACGCAGGCACCTTTTTAGCAACCGCAGTCGCTAAGTTGATTGAGTTCCAGGCCTGAAAGTCTTCGACACCGGCGAGGCACGGCACCGGCGCGAGCAATGCAGCCGCAGCGAGAAGCTTAAATTTCATCGACCACCCCGGACATTACATTTTCATGACGCTTCTATGACGACGGTTATGCAAACGCTACATCAGGCTGTCTTCGGCATGCGCGTCTTCCACAGCGAATACCCGATCCCTGCCGCGAGTATCGCAAATGTGATGCCCAATGAAACCGGCGGGGGTATTTTCGCCAAACCGAACGCGTCGGCCACGAAAATTTTCGACCCGATAAACACGAGCAGCACGGCCAGCGCATATTTAAGATAATGAAAACGATGCACCATTGCGGCGAGCGCAAAGTAAAGCGCCCGCAGGCCGAGGATCGCAAAGATGTTCGACGTGTAAACAATGAACGGATCGGTCGTGATCGCAAAAATCGCCGGAACGCTGTCGACTGCAAAAACCAGATCGACAATCTCGATCATGATCAACGCCAAAAATAGCGGCGTCATATGGCGAACGCCATTTACCTTTACGAAGAATTTTTCGCCGTGCAGCACTTCGGTGACGTTGAAGCGCGAGCGCACCCACTTCAGAACGGGGTTTGCCGCGACATCATAAACGACATCAGCCGCCTGCCACATCTTGATGCCAGTAAAAATCAGGAACGCAGCGAAAATATAAAGCACCCAGCTGAACTGCTCGACCAGTGTCGCGCCGATGCCGATCATTATCGCGCGCAAGACGATGACGCCGAGAATGCCCCAAAACAAGACCCGATGCTGGTAAAGCCGCGGCACGGCGAAGTATGTGAATATCATCGCAATGACGAAGACGTTGTCCATCGCCAGCGACTTTTCGATCACGAAACCTGTGACATATTGCATGCCTGCCGTTTCGCCCATGTACCACCAGACCCAGCCTCCGAAAGCGAGACCGAGGCTGATGTACACAGTGCTCAGCAAGAGGCTTTCTCTAACGCCGATCTCGCGTTCTTTGCGGTGCAAAACGCCCAGATCGAGCGCGAGCAGCACGGCAACGATGCCGATAAACGACAACCACATCCAGACCGGCTTTCCGAGCCAGTCGAGCATCAGATATTCCACAATGTAACCCCTTATTCCCCCGGAACGTCAAAACGACCGGCAGCAAGCCCAGGGACGACCGCTGCCGACCATTCCCGTCATCCGACGCGCAAAGCGTGCCGTGCGGTTCCTTGCAGCCGGTCCTTGATCGCCAGCTTCAATTTCTTCAGGCGGGTGACGCGGTCACTATTGGGCCACCGCGATTTCATTTCACGCCGCAGTTCGGCGTCAAGGCGCGTGTGGACCACTTTCAATCGGTAAATGATGGGATTCATATCAGGCACTCCTCGTTTCGACGTGATCGAACGGATGCACCGATGTTTTGCAGTTCAAAACGGACCCAAAGCATCGGGTATTACCCGATGCGGTCCGACATCACGATTTCCGTCTAGAAACGGTAACCGCCAGAGGGGCCCGGCCCGCACCCTCGATAAGTGGTTGGCTGCGGACCTATTTCAACCCCTCGGGCAAAAATTACGCTAGATCGAAAAAGTCGACCGCGCCTGTATCCAGATCGTAGGTCGCGCCGACAACGCGAATCTTCCCAGCTTTGATCGGGTCGAGGATTAACGGTTCGGACGCCGTCCGCAGCCGTTTCGTAACGCGCGCAACGTTGGCGCGAATAGAGGCATCGACCAAATCTCCGCCGGGCTTCAAATTCTGCTGTGCCTGGATCACGGCAGGCAGAATTGGCTCAACCATTGTTCCGATCGAACCCGGGAATTGCGCGTTTTTCGTTACAACATCCACAGCCGCAGCAACCGCGCCACAGCGCTCGTGACCAAGCACAACAACCAGCGGCACCCCGAGCACGCCCACCGCATATTCGATCGAACCGAGCCCCGCGGCGTCTAGATAATTTCCCGCTGTACGCACAATAAAGAGATCACCCAGGCCGGCGCCGAACAAATGCTCGGGTCCCACACGCGAATCAGCACAGCCGACAAGCGCGGCAAATGGTCCCTGCCCTTTGGCTACGCTTAAACGCGCCTTGCGAGTAATATCTGAATTATTGACTTCGTCGGCAATGAACCGGCGGTTACCTTCACGCAGCCTTGCCAATGCCTCATCGGCCGTCAACTTGCTTCTACCCGGTGAACCGGTAACTGGTTCAGCGGCTACACCCACATTGCTGTCGATAATTGCAGCACCAACGGCGCCTGCTGCAACGCTGGCCACCATCAAATTACGACGAGAAATTTCCATTTTTAATGCTCCTGTTGATCGATACGTACGGTCAATCAGGTTAAACGACGGCCGCATCTCATAGTCGCAACGCATCGGCAAACCCGATGCGGTCCGACATCACGACCGCATAATCAGTCGCCAGAGGGGCCCGGTCCCGCGTTCTCGCCATATCCAAACGCCGATGGATTTCAAGAGTGACGATCGCTAAGTCCCTCGCAAATGATTAAAGTCGCGAGTTATAACATCCATAAAGGCGTGGGCCTTGATCGTTTGCGGCGGCCCGAACGGATCATTGATGTCCTTTGTGAGCTCGACGCCGATATAATTGCACTTCAGGAAGCCGATCGTCGTTTCGGCGCACGAGCATCGGCATTGCCGCCTGAATTAATCCTTGCCCAATCGCCTTACACGCCCGTGGAACTCAACAAACGCGACCATAGCATTGGCTGGCACGGCAATGCGATCTTGGTGCGCGATCATGTAAAAATCCTGAGTCACACACATATCGAATTGCCGACACTCGAGCCGCGCGGCGCAGTCATGGCCGAATTGTGCTTGAATCAGATCAACATCCGGATCGTTGCAATGCACCTCGACTTATCGGGCCTTTGGCGGCGGCGACAGGCACGAGCGATCATGTCAGCACTTCAAGACTGCGACGCGATGCCCACTGTCCTTATGGGCGATCTTAACGAATGGACGCTGCACGGCGGCTGTCTTCGCGACTTCGCGCCGCATTTCCGCATTGCGCCTACGCCCCCGAGCTTTCACACGCGCCACCCGGTCGCCCGGCTGGACCGGATCATGGTTGATCGCGGATTTCACATTGCTAGCTGTGGCGTGCACCACAGCCTCAAGTCGCGACGGGCAAGCGATCATCTGCCGATCTGGGCACGAATTGATTTCACCTGAGAATGTGTCATTGACACGAGCATGAGGCATTTCGACGTCGTGATTGTAGGCGCAGGGCATGGCGGCGCCCAAGCCGCCGTTGTTCTGCGGCAACAGGGCTTTACGGGCAGCATCGCAATGATCGGTCGTGAAAGCGAACCGCCGTATGAGCGGCCACCACTTTCCAAGGAATACCTTGCGCGCGATAAACCGTTCGAGCGGCTTTATATCCGCCCGCCCGCGTTCTGGGGCGAACGTGGCATTGAAATGATCCTCGGACATGAAGTGCTGACCGTGGACGCGGATAAACGAAGCGTGACGACGGACAGCGGCGAGCGCATCGGCTACACTGATTTGATATGGGCAACAGGTGGCGAACCACGCAAGCTCGATTGCCACGGTGCGCACTTGTCAGGCATCCATAGCGTGCGGACACGTGCCGATGTCGACCTCATCATGGGCGAGCTCGAAAGCACAGCTCACATTGTCGTTATCGGCGGCGGTTACATCGGGCTCGAAGCTGCTGCTGTGCTGACCAAACTTGATAAACGGATCACACTCGTCGAAGCCCTGCCCCGCGTGCTGGCACGCGTCGCAGGAGAAGCCTTGTCGTCCTTCTACGAAGCCGAGCACCGCGCGCATGGAGTCAAGTTACTGACCGGCGTCGGCGTTGTAGCGATCGAAGGGGATACGCGCGTTACCGGCGTGCGGCTTGCCGATGACACCATCATTGCCGCAGACATGGTCATCGTCGGCATCGGCATCGTTCCCTCGATCGAGCCACTCATTGCTGCCGGCGCGGAAACAGCAAACGGCGTCGTGATCGATGCGCGGTGCCGAACCTCGCTTCCGAACATCTATGCGATCGGCGACTGCGCCGCTCATGCCAACAACTTTGCAGACGGTGCCACTATCCGTTTGGAGTCCGTCCAGAACGCAAACGATCAGGCCAGCGTTGCCACCAAAACAATATGCGGGATCGATGTTCATTATGCCGCAACGCCCTGGTTCTGGTCTAACCAGTATGACCTCAAGCTCCAGACAGTCGGCCTGTCAGCGGGTCACGATCAGGCGGTAGTGCGCGGTGATATGACGACGCGCAGTTTCTCGGTGATTTATTTGAAGAACAGTCAAGTGATCGCGCTCGATTGCGTCAACAACGTGCGCGACTATGCCCAAGGACGCAAACTGGTCGAAGCCCGGTCCACAATTCCGCTCGAACGTCTGGCAAATACCGACATCGCATTGAAAGACATGGTCCCCGGCGTGACTGCCTAAAAAAGGCGGCTGCCGAGCGGGACGTCCTGATCGGGTTGGAAAAGCACGACAGCACCGTCTTCATCGGGAAAGCCCAGCGTCAACACCTCAGACAGGAATTTGCCGATCTGCCGCGGCGGGAAGTTGACCACGGCGGCGACCAGACGGCCGGTCAAACTGTCGATCGAATAATGCTTGGTGATTTGCGCGGATGACCGCTTGATACCAATGCCTGCGCCGAAATCGATGCGTAACTTGAAGGCCGCTTGACGCGCT
Organism: Sphingomonas sp.; assembly: GCA_031412595.1. Taxonomy (GTDB): domain Bacteria; phylum Pseudomonadota; class Alphaproteobacteria; order Sphingomonadales; family Sphingomonadaceae; genus Sphingomonas_O. Next base: position 6,065 of record JANODH010000054.1, read on the forward strand.
TCGGGAAACGGCTCGGCCTGCAAAATGCGGCCGATGCGAATATCGATACGGCGAAACTCGTCAAAACCGATCGGAGGCTCGGGTGGGGTTTCAGCGTCTTGATTGAGGTGCATGCGCGATGCTTACCACGCGGCGCGTCGGATAAAAACGGAATGCAGGAGAATAGCGCGCCTGCGATGGCCTTCAAACCAGCGATTTGCCCATCCGGATCAAAGGAACGACTGTGCCGTCGCGGGTTGTGGCATCGACCGGCTCTAATTCGATATAGCCACACGCGCGGTAAAGCGGGACGCCCGCAAGCGTTGCCATCATTTCCGCTCGGGCAAATCCAGCGTCGCGTGCAGCGCTTTCACACAGAGACATAATCAAGGTCCCGATGCCACGACGTGCAAAATTCGGATCGACATACATTGCTCGTATTTTTGCAGCGTCCGTATTTGGGTCAAGCGTTGCCGGCTCGCGCGCAACGATGCTATCGTCCCCGCCAAAGAGCGTCGCCCGCCAGCTCCAGCCGCCGCAACCCACCAGCGCACCATCGCTTTCGATCATGAAATAGGTGCGGTCTTTTACCAGCTGTGTATCGAGCCCCATGACCTGATGGCTCGCACGAATTTGCTCCGGTGACAAAAATCCGTGCTGCAGATTCTCGATCGATCGCGTCATCAGCGCATTCAGCGCGGGCAGATCAGTCATACTCGCGAGCCGGTGCTTGAGAACCACCATACCGAACATCTCCCCCTGCCAAATCAGAAAGACAAAAAAAGAGGCAGGAAAGTCGAAACTTTCCTGCCTCTGCATTCAGATCAAAGCACGATCAATATTTGACGCGAATGCGCGCATACCAGAAGCCGCCATTGATCCCGAACGGCCCGCCATTGCGCGGATAGACCTGCCCGTCCGCGCCGCCGCCCGTAATTGGAAATATTTGTTGCGAGTTAGAATTGAGCTTGTCCGGGAAGCTATTGAACAAATTGTTCGCCCCGACTGTGATCGCCATTTCCTGTGACAAATTATACGTCACGTCCAGATCGGTTGTTGCCTTGGCCCCGAATTTCTGGAGCGGGCCCCCGTTGGCACCAGCTGTCCCCGCCGAATTACCATAGTCGGTGGCGTTAACCCATGATCCATAATAGTTTTCACGCGCAGTAATGCTAAAAGGGCCGCGCGCATAACTAATCGTGAAGTTTCCTCTATCGCGAGGCGCCAAGTTGCGAATATTGGCGATCTGTGCCCCGTTAATGACGTTTGCATTGGCGCTCGTAACGTTATTATTATTGTGGTTGTATGCCAGCGACAAAGTAAGGTCACCGTCCAATGCTTTCGCCGCATAGCTTGCGACCACGTCAACACCCTGTGTGCGCGTGCTCAAACCGTTTGTTGCATACCCCACCTGACCACCAACGCCGACTGTCGCGAGAATGGGATTCGCGAGAATGTCTGCAGCGGTAATGGTGCCGCTCGGGTGCAGTGCGTCGACGATCGGAAAAGGACGTGAGATGAACAGCTTGTCGCGAATTCTGATATTATAATAGTCGACGGTAAACGTAAGGCCGCGCGCGGGTTCAGCCGTAAAGCCAACGCCAAAGTTCGTCGACTTTTCCGGCGTGAGCGGCTTCGCACCGTAAATTTGCGAAATTGCACTGCCGACAGGGAAGTTACCGGTCTGGACCGATACGCCGCCGACGAAATTCGTCGTGAGCGTCGAATTGTTCTGCTGGCCAGGCGATGGGGCGTGGAAACCTGTGCCAACCGTGCCGCGGATCGCGTAACCGGGAATAAACTCGTAGCGTGTATTAATCTTGCCCACTGTCGCTGCGCCGAAGGTGTTATAATTCTCGTAGCGGCCCGCAATACCGACCGTCCAGTTTGACGCGATGTCGGTTTCAGCACCCACATAGACGGCGATGTTGCTCTGGCTGAACGTACCGGCTTGGCTCGGGCTGACGCCGCCATAGCCTGACGCTCCGCCCTGAGCATAAGCCTGGAAGTCTGACACGGTCAGTGAATAGGTTTCCTTGCGATATTCAAAACCGCCAGAGAAAGTAATCGGCGATGCAAAGCCCACCTCAACAGGATAAGTCAGATCGACGTTCGCATTCGTTTCCTTTTGCGCCTGGCGACCGAAGTCAAATTCTGTCTGCGTTGCAGTATTATAAGGCGCGGCAGAAGCAGGGTTATTGGGACTGAACGCAAAGTTCAGCGAGTTAAACATCGACAGATCAAGCGTATTCCGGCTGCTTGAAAGCGATACGTCATAAGTCAACTCACCGAATGATCCCTTGATTCCCGCAGTGCCCCACAACTGGTTCACAACGCCGACAAAAATCGGGGTGAAACCCGCCGGGTAAAGATTGCGGAAATAGGGATCTTGCGTGGTGCTGCAGCCATTGGCGTCTGGCCCTGC
>JANODH010000055.1:0-3657 GCA_031412595.1 Sphingomonas sp.
TTCAAACCATGGGTCATCACGAGTGTCGAAGCGATGCGTCCGCCGCCGCCCCCGGCGCTGACAAGCGAACGCTGGGCGCGCGATTACAACGAAGTGAAGGCGCTGGGCGGCAAAACCAGCACGGCGCGCACGCCGCATCAAACCCTGATGGCGCGCTATCGCATCACCCCCGATATGATGCCGACTTGGCAGCTTGTTGCCGATGCGCCGGGACGCTCGCTTGTCCAGAATGCGCGGATGTTCGCGCTTGTGGGGATGGCATCGGACGACGCTTACATGACGACCAGCGCCGCCAAAATGCATTATAATTTTTGGCGACCGATCACGGCGATCCGCAATGCTGCCGATGACGGCAATCCGGCAACCGAATCCGATCCCACCTGGGTCCCGCTGATCAACACGCCAAACCACCCCGAATATCCGTGCGGTCATTGCACCTATGCAGCGTCGGTTGCCGAAATCATGAAATCGGAAACCGGGCCGTCACCGGTGGGCGGCGTGCGCGTCAGTTCGGCTTCGATCCCGAACAGCGCGGTGCAAGTGCTGCCGACATGGGACGATTGGGTCCGCGACGTTTCATTTTCTCGCATTTTAGGCGGCGTCCATTATCGATCTGCGAACGAAGCAGGCGAGCAGGTCGGTCGCGCGGTCGCCAAGCTGACGCTGGCCAAAGTCATGCAACCGATCGCGCGTTAGGTTAAGACCCGCAGCCATTCGCTTGCATCCGCACGCGCGGTGCGCAGGGCATTGGCCGGTTCGTTCGTGTCTTCATAACCAACGGCCATCCCGCAAAAGAGCATCCGTTCGTCGGGCGTGCCGAGGAAGCTTTTCACGGTTTGCGGATAGACCGCCCAGCATTCCTGCGCACAGGTCGCGAGCCCTGCATCGACCGCCAGCAGCATGAACGTTTGTAAAAACATGCCGAGGTCCGACCATTGCGGCGGACCCATGCGCTTGTCGACCGTCGTGAACAGCGCCACTGGCGCACCGAAGAACGCGAAATTGCGCGCAAACCACATCCGGCGCGCAGCCTTGTCGTCGCGCGGGATGCCGATATGCGCATACATTGCTTCGCCGACCGCAAAGCGCCGGTCGCGATAGGGAGCGACAAGTTCCTTGGGGTAAATATCATATTCGGGTGCCTCGGGACCGTCCGACAGCTTTGCCATCATCGTCTGCTTGAGCCGGTTCATGGCGTCGCCCCCAACGATATCGACGTGCCAGGGCTGAAGATTGCCACCCGACGCCGCGCGCGATGCATCGCCCACGAGTCGCTGGACAAGTTCCAGATCGACCGGCACGTCGAGAAACCCGCGGACCGATCGTCTTGCCGCTACGGCCTGCGAAACTTCCATGCCTATCCTTCGAAACAGCCTTGCCTCATCTTGCCGAACGCGCAATTGAGGCCCTCAGGTTTACGTTAACGTCAAAGGACACGCAAATGGCAGAAGCCTATATCGTCGACGCAGTGCGCACGGCCGGTGGCAAGCGCGGCGGCAAACTCGCCGGTTGGCACCCCGTCGACATGGCCGCATCAGTCCTCGATGCGATTGTTGCGCGGACCGGCATCGACGGCGCGACAGTCGACGACGTTATCATGGGCTGCGTGATGCAGGGCGGTCAGCAAGCCGGACAGGTCGGACGCAACGCTGTTCTTGCCGCTAGAAACCTGCCCGACAGTGTCCCTGCCGTGTCGATCGACCGGCAGTGTGGCTCATCGCAACAGTCGATGCAATTTGCAGCCCAGGCCGTCATGTCGGGCACGCAGGATATCGTGATTGCGAGCGGGGTCGAAAGCATGACGCGTGTGCCGATGGGCTCGACGATGATGCTCCACATGAAAGAGGGAATGGGCAATTATAAGTCGCCCCGGCTCGAGGAAAAATATCCCGGCATCATGTTCAGCCAGTTCATGGGCGCTGAAATGATCGTCCAAAAACACGGCTTCACGCGCGAAATGCTCGATGCGTTCGCGCTCGAATCGCATCGGCGCGCCGCGGCGGCGACGCAGTCGGGGGCATTCGACAACGAGATCATCGCGCTGGAAATTGAAACGCCCGAAGGCCGTGAGTCGCACCGCACCGACGAAGGCATCCGTTACGACGCGTCGGCCGAAAGCCTTGCCGGTGTGAAGCTGCTGCAGGAAGGCGGCAGCATTACCGCCGCAAACGCCAGCCAGATTTGTGACGGTGCATCGGCTGTCATGATCGTTTCGGAACGCGCGTTGAAGGACCACGGCCTGACGCCGCTGGCGCGCATTCATAATCTGACCGTGACGGCAGGCGATCCAGTGATCATGCTCGAAGAACCACTGTTCGCGACCGACCGCGCCCTGAAACGTGCGGGCCTCACGATCGGCGATATCGACTTGTACGAAGTCAACGAAGCGTTTGCCCCCGTGCCGATGGCATGGATGAAGCACACCGGCGCTGACCCTGCCAAGCTGAACGTCAACGGCGGCGCGATTGCGCTGGGTCATCCGCTCGGCGCATCGGGTACCAAATTGATGGCAACGCTGGTGAATGCCCTGAAAGCACGCGGCGGGCGTTATGGCCTGCAAACCATGTGCGAAGGCGGCGGCATTGCCAACGTCACGATCATCGAACGGCTTTAGTTTTTTACACGTCATCCCAGCGAGAGCTGGGATCCCTTGCAGGACCGGTGCACGCGTCCTGCCAGAGATGCCAGCCTCCGCTGGCATGACGATTTTGGGAGACATTGAATGAAACTCGATTCAACAATTTCAGCCGTCATCACTGGCGGCGCATCGGGCCTCGGCGCGGCAACCGCGCGCGTGCTGGCCGCTAAAGGTGTCAAGGTCGCCATTTTCGATCTGCAGCGCGGCAAGGGCGAGGAATTCGCAGCCGAAATCGGCGGCGTCTTCTGTGAAGTCAACGTAACCGACGATGCCTCGGTCGATGCCGGATTTGCCAAAGCGCGCGAAGCGCATGGCCAGGAACGCATTCTGGTCAATTGCGCCGGGATCGGCAACGCCCTGAAGACGGTGAGCCGTTCGAAGGAAGACGGCAGCATCCGCCACTTCCCGCTCGATGCGTTCAACTTCGTGGTGCAGGTCAATCTGGTCGGCACGTTCCGCTGCATCGCCAAATCAGCGGCAGGCATGCTGACTCTCGATGTGCTAAGCGAAGGCGATCGCGGCGTGATCATCAATACCGCAAGCGTTGCCGCCGAAGACGGCCAGATCGGGCAAGCGGCTTATTCGGCATCCAAGGGTGGCGTTGTCGGCATGACATTACCGATCGCGCGCGACTTGATGAACGAACAAATCCGCGTGAACACGATCCTGCCGGGTATTTTCGAGACACCCCTGCTTGCTGCTTTGCCGCAACCGGCGCAGGATTCGCTGGCACTGCAGGTTCCGCATCCCAAGCGGCTCGGCAAGCCTGCCGAATATGCCCATCTTGCGCTGACGATGATCGAAAACGGCTATTTCAATGGCGAGGATGTCCGCCTCGACGGCGCGATCCGGATGGCGCCGCGGTAATGGCGAAGCCCGAAGCGTGGCGTCGCGATATTGAAGCTTACCCGTTCAACATAGAGATCGCGACGCGCTGGGCCGATCTCGATCTGCTCGGCCATATCAACAACGTCTCGATGGCCGGACTGTTCGAGGAAGGGCGCGGCAAGTTCAATCGC
>JANODH010000056.1:0-8532 GCA_031412595.1 Sphingomonas sp.
GCTTCCCCAGCGATGCGCCCGCTCGCGACATCGGCAGTGGAACCGGCAACGCCGCCAGCGATGCGCGCTACACCGGCGCACGAAATTCGATCTGTCGCAGCCGTAGATTTAGACAAGCTTCGCGACAATGGGTTCATCGTCCCCGGTGCCGCGCCGGGTTCGCTGGCTGAAGAATTCAGGATCGTGAAGCGCCAGCTGCTTTTGAATGCAAGCGGTGCCGCGACGGGCAAACCACTCGAACGCGGTCGGATGATTCTCGTTTGTTCGGCACAGCCGAATGACGGAAAGACGTTTTGTGCCATCAATCTGGCGCTCAGCCTCGCCTCCGAACGCGATACCGACGTGTTGCTTGTCGACGCCGACGTTGCGAAGCCCGAAATTCTGTCGACGCTCGGCATCGAAGGGGGGCCTGGCCTCATGGATGCGCTTCAGGATCCGGCAATCGACGTCGAACAGCTGATCATCCGAACTGACGTTCCGAAACTTTCGGTTCTGGCGGCCGGGCGTCAGGCCAACAACGACACGGAAATGCTGGCTTCAGCGCGGACGAAGCATGTTCTCGATGGCCTGGCCAGCAATCATCCGAGCCGAATCATCATATTCGATTCTGCGCCTGCGCTCGCCGCATCGCCTGCATCGGTTCTCGCGCACAATGTCGGTCAGGTCATGATGGTCGTGCGCGCCGACCGGACGACCGAATCGGAACTTCTTGACGCGCTTGCACTTATCGACGGCTGCCCCAACCTCAGCCTGTTGCTGAACGGCACGAGCTATTTCGGCGGCAACCACAGCTTCGGCTCTTATTACGGTCAGGAAAATTGATCGTGCGCCGTGTCGTCATCCTGCTCACTGCACTTGTTCTGATCCTTGCGCCGCGCGCATATGCGCAGCAACGCCAAGTAAACATTGTACCCTTTCTCGAAGTGAGCCAGGCTTTCTTTGCCGATCTGAACAACGGTAGCGACGTACTGACCTATACAACGCTGACAAGCGGCGTGGAGGGCTACGTGCGCACGCGCCGCACTGAAGTTCAGGTCAGTTACCGCTATGACTATCGGGTTAGCTGGAACCGCAACCAGAGCGACCAGCAGATCCATAGCGGGATCGCACGGGGCCAGCAGTTATTGATCCCGAATTTGCTCAGTCTCGAGGGCGGGGCCCTTGCAACGCGCAGCCGTATCGACATTCGCGGTGCTGCGCCCAATCTTCTCGCAGGCAACCCAGTCAACACGACACAAATCTATTCATTCTATGCCGGACCATCACTGGCGACCAACCTGGGTGAACTCCGGATCGGTGCCGATTATCGGTTCGGCTATACAAAGGCCGAAAGCCGGACGAGGGGAAACCTGATCAGTAGCCAGCCCCTGCTCGACATTTTCGATTCGTCGACAAGCCACGTCGCAACCGGGGGGATCGGCATGGGAACCGGCAGACTGCCGTTCGCATGGACTGTTTCAGGTGGCTATGAGCGTGAAGATGCGCGGCAACTCGACCAGGAGTTCGAAAGCAAATTCGTCCGAGCAGATTTGACACTGCCAGTTACCGAAACAGTCGCTGTCGTCGGCGGCATCGGATATGAGGACATCGAAGCGAGCCAGCGCGAGGTGCTGCGCGATACCTCAGGAAATCCCGCACTCGACCGCAATGGTCGTTTCCAGACCGACCCTTCGTCGCCGCGGCTGCTGACGTTCGACTCCAGCGGACTTATTTGGGACACAGGTGTTGTCTGGCGGCCGAGCCGTCGCACGTCGGCCGAATTCCGCATCGGGCACCGTTATGGCAGTATGACGTATGTCGGCAGCGTTTCGTATCAGATGAGCCGGTCGCTCGCATTTCAAGCGGGCGTGTATGATGGCATCCAAACATTCGGACGCCAGCTGAATCAGAGCCTTGCAGCGTTACCGACGCAATTCACTGTCGCACGCAATCCATTCGGCAATCAGGTCGGCGGCTGCATTTATTCGGTCGCGGGGGGCGGGGGCTGCCTCGACACAGCATTGCAGTCCGTTGCGACCGGCACCTATCGTTCGCGGGGTCTGAATGCCGTCGCGAGTTATCAGCGCGGGCCCATCCGTGCTGGCATCGGCGGCGGCTATGCACAGCGCAAATTCTTTGCCCCAACGACAGCGTTCTTCTCGATCGACGGGATCACGGACGAAAGCTATTTCCTGCAAGCTTTTGTCGCCCGACAGCTGGATGAAATGTCGAGCGTCGATGCGACTGTTTACGCAAATCTTTTTGACAGCGGCATCTTTGGCGCTCCCAACGTCATCGGAACAGGCGCAACGGCAGCATATTACCGGCGCTTCACTGGTCGCCTGACCGGGACGGCAGCGCTCGGCCTCTATTCGTCGCGCGTCGAAGATGTAGCATCAAGTCTGACGGGCTCGGCACTGCTTGGCGCGAAATACGAGTTCTAGGGGCAACGTGGATGTATACTGATCATTATGGGCTGAACGCCGCTCCCTTCCAACTGACACCCGATGCGCGTTTCTGGTTCGAAAGCGCAACGCACAAAAAAGCGATGGCATATCTTGGCTATGGCCTCGCCCAGAGCGAAGGCTTTATCATCATTACGGGCGATATCGGGGCAGGCAAGACGACTCTGGTTGGACATCTGATGGCGTCAGTCGATCCCGCGCGGCTTGGAGCATTCAAGATCGTATCGACGCAGGTCGGTGGTGACGATATGTTGCGACTTGCAGCGCAGGCTTTCGGCTTATCAACGGAAGCGGTTGAAAAGGCGCAGCTCTTGTCGCGCATCGAGACGTACCTGATCGACACGGCACGCGGCGGACGGCGGACCCTGCTTATTATTGACGAAGCCCAGAACTTGCCGACAGAAAGCCTCGAAGAACTTCGCATGCTGTCGAACTTCCAGGCCGATGGTCAGGCGCTCTTGCAGATATTTCTTCTTGGCCAACCCGAGTTTCGCGATCGTTTGGGCAATTCGCCAGCGCTCGAACAAATGCGGCAGCGCGTGATTGCGACGCATCACCTCGATCCGATGCTCTCCGAGGAGACCTTGCCATACCTTGAGCATCGGTTGAAACTGGCTGGATGGTCAGGGAGCCCTAAGTTTACGCCAGATGCCGCAGCTTCACTGCACACCGCAAGCGGAGGGCTGCCGCGCAAGCTCAATATGCTGGCCACGCGCGCGCTTTTGATGGGGTCGGTCGAAAACACGGCAGTCATCGACGCTGCGCTCATCAACCGGGTGTTAAGCGATCTTGCAGACGAGGCGCCGCAAACCGCGCCGACGGCATCGGCAACATATTCGGAGCAAGAGGAAGCCGTTCGCGCTGGAACGGTCGCGTTGCTTAGTGGCGATGCCCATATTCTTGATCATGAAGCACGTATCGCCATGCTCGAGGCCCAGTTTGTCGAACAAGAAGCTGCGCTCCGCCGGGTATTAACGTTGCTGGTGGACTGGGTCGAGCGCGATGAGCATGGTCCTCGCGCTGCCGTGGGCTGATCCTTCGACAATGCGCTTTTCAAAAAAAAGATACGCATCATGTTGAACGCACTGTCCGTCGATATCGAAGACTGGTTCCAAGTCGGTGCTTTCGAAAAGACGATTCGCCGGGAGGATTGGGACAGCCTCGAGTGCCGCGTCGAAAAAAACAGCGATGCCGTTCTCGATTTGCTTGCGGCTGCGGACGTCAAAGCAACATTTTTTACGCTTGGCTGGGTTGCGTCGCGCTATCCGGCACTGATGCGTCGTATTGTCGATGCCGGGCACGAAGTCGCGAGCCATGGCTGGGATCATGTTCGAGTCTTTACGATGACATCCGGACAGTTCGCACGGGATCTCGCACGCACACGCAAGACGCTGGAAGACACGACGGGCACTGCAATCACTGGCTATCGCGCGCCGAGCTTTTCGATCGATCAGCGGACACCCTGGGCGCATCAGGTGCTTGCGGATGCAGGCTATGCTTATTCTTCCAGTGTCGCACCCGTTGTGCACGATCATTACGGCTGGCCGGAAGCGCCGCGTTTTGCCTTCCGTCCGATCGCCGGGTCTTCGCTTATCGAACTGCCCGTCACGACCGCAAAATTTGCCGGACGTACGCTTGCGGCAGGTGGTGGAGGCTTCTTCCGGCTGCTTCCCTATGGTTTTTCGCGTTGGGCGATCGATCAGGTCAATCGCGCAGGCGAACCGGGAATATTCTATTTCCACCCTTGGGAGATTGACTGCGATCAGCCCCGTGTCACCGAAGCGCCGATCAAATCGAAGTTACGCCACTACACCAATCTCGGCGTCATGGCGGCAAAGCTGAAGCGGATCATGCTAGCGCTCGAGTGGGGGCGTGTCGATGCCGTGGCTGCACGCGCTAAGGCAAGATTGTGACGCAAATCCGCCGCGCTGATCTTGGCTCCCCTGCCGATTGTGCGGCGATCGACGCCTTTCTGGATGAGCATTCGGATACGACGCCGTTTCATCGGCGGGCGTGGGTTCAGGCAATATCGCGCGGCTGCGGTCACACGGGACATTATCTGATTGCCGGTAAGACAGACGTCACGGGCTTGTTACCGCTTCAGGAAATTCACTCGGCATTTTTCGGTAGGGCGCTTGTCTCCAGCGGCTTTGCGGTCGCTGGCGGCATTCTTGCCCATGACCCGGCCACGGTTGAAGCACTTGGTGCTGCCGCGTGGCAGTTTGCCGTCGAATCATCCTGCCCTACGATTGAATTGCGCGGCGGCAACTTGCCTGCCGGATGGAGGGCAGAAACGTCGGTCTATCTGGGTTTCAAGCGCGCTTTGGCCGCCGACGACGCTGCCGAACTAGACGCCATTCCTCGCAAGCAGCGGGCAGAAGTGCGCAAGGCGCTTTCAAACAATTTGACGATCGATATCGGCGATCGTGCCGCGCATTATGCCGTCTATGCCGAAAGCGTTCGCAATTTGGGCACGCCTGTATTTCCGCGGCGCTTGTTCTCCGCAGTCCTCGATGCATTCGGGTCCGATGCTGATGTGCTGACCGTTCGCCAAAACGGCGTGCCGATGGCCAGCGTGCTCAGCTTGTATCATCGCGGAACCGTCATGCCCTATTGGGGGGGCGGCACAGCGGCAGCGCGGCCCGCACGTGCGAACGATATGATGTATTTTGCGCTGATGCGGCACGCGCGCAAACGTGGCTGCACGGCATTTGATTTCGGACGCTCGAAAGTCGGAACGGGAGCCGCAGCATTCAAGACAAACTGGGGTTTCGAAGGCGTTCCGCTTCGTTACGCAAGCCGTTCGCTTGGCGATCCGCGTAACATCAATCCGCTGGATCCTAAATTCAGCCGCAAAATACAGCTTTGGCAAAAGCTGCCGCTCGCCATTGCCAACCGCCTGGGCCCGATAATCGCACGTGGCCTCGGCTAATGGGGGGCATCGCGTTTCTGGCCCACCGCTTGCCTTATCCACCGGACCGCGGCGATCGTATCCGGTCGTGGCACGTCCTGAAGGCGCTTGCCAAGCGCGAACCAGTCCATGTTTTTGCTCTGATCGATCAGGAAGCCGATCGTGCCCACGTCGAGACTGTGGAAAAGATCGCTGCAAGTGTCACTGTAATTCACCGGCGCAAATCGAAGACGGCGGCAATCGTAGAGGCTTTGCGAACTGGTAAATCGGCTTCGGTGCTGGCCTTTGTCGACAAGGAACTTCACGCCGCTGTTGCAACAGCCTTGCCCTCGCTCGAACGAGTTTACGCTTTTTCAAGTCAGATGGCGGCGTATGTGCCCGAAAACTTCGAGGGCCGTTTTGTCATGGATTTCGTCGACATGGACTCGGCGAAATTCGAAGCAATGGGTTGGGCAGGGCGGCAAGAAGCGAGACGCCTGCACGCGTGGGAAATCGCTGCTGGACAGCGGGCTGATCTGTCGCTGTTCGTAAGTGAACCCGAAGCAGAACTCTTTACCCGCAAAACCGGCCTGCCAGCGCAAGTCATGGGAAATGGGATCGATTTTGCGCATTTCGCACCAGATGCCGTTACCCCCGCGGTCTCACCCGGTCCGCTCATCGTTTTTACCGGGCAAATGGATTATGGCCCGAATGTTGACGCTGTCACATCATTTACCCGCACCACACTTCCCCGGATACTGACTGCGGTTCCCGATGCGATCTTTGCCATCGTCGGTCACGCGCCGACCCGCGCCGTTCGTTCGCTTGCCGGACCTCATGTCATCGTCAGCGGCGACGTTCCGGATACAAGGCCATGGCTGGCAGCGGCATCGGTCGTCGTCGCCCCGCTAAGGATCGCGCGTGGTGTGCAGAATAAAGTTCTGGAGGCGATGGCGATGGAAAAAGCCTGCGTCGTGTCTTCGGGCGCCGCAATGGGCATCGAAGCAATCGACGGCCGAGCTTTAATCGTTTCGGACAACGCGGCGGCTGCTGTTGTGCAGCTGTTGCAGAATCGGGAACTAGCGGCTTCGATCGGTAAAAATGCCAGGGCCACCGTGATTAACAGTTACAGCTGGGACACCCGGCTCGCGCGTTTGCCCGAGTTCCTTGGCCTGTGAGACTACATCTTACGGCGCTGGCAGTTGCGATCTTGGCCATTCTGATCCTGTTCGCGCGTGATGTCGCGGACATGGCAAACCAGTGGTGGAATAGCTCGACCTATGGCCACTGCCTGTTCATTCTGCCGCTGGTCGGCTGGCTGATCTGGCAGCGACGGCATGAGGTCATGCAGGTCGAACCGCGCGCCTGGCTGCCGGGGTTGGCTTTGGTTGGCGTGGCGGCATTCGGCTGGCTTTTGGGTGAAGCAGCTGGCGTTTCGCTGGTCCGTCATGCGGCGCTAATTGCCATGATACAGGTCACAATCCTGACCGTAATTGGGCCGGCAATGGTGCGCGCGCTGCTTTTTCCCATTTTCTACCTCATATTTCTCATCCCTGTCGGCGACGAGATCGTGCCTGCCATGCAAACGCTAACGGCCGAGATGACAATGGTTTTGCTTGGCCTCGCGAACGTGCCAGCTAAGCTCGACGGCGTTTTTATAACAACGCCCACGGGCTGGTTCAAAGTTGCCGAAGCGTGCGCCGGTGTGAAGTTTCTGGTCGCGATGGTTGCGTATGGCGCGCTTGCCGCCCACGTCTGTTTTCGCAGTTGGAGCCGACGGACCATCTTTATGGCAGTATGCTTTGCAGCACCGGTTCTTGCGAACGGTCTTCGCGTATTCGGGACGATTTTTGCGGCCCACCTCACGTCGATCGAAGCGGCTACTGGGCTCGACCATGTTATTTATGGCTGGTTTTTCTTTGCGTTCGTACTGCTTGTCGTGATGGCAGCGGCATGGCCATTTTGCGATCGGCAGCTCGGTGATCGTTGGCTCGTTACGATTCCTGTGGCCGTCGGCAAACCGCGCTCGGCAACTATGGTTGCGGCAGCATCGATTGGCGTCGTGATGTTGCCACTGCTTTGGAGCGCTACGGTCGTTGCCGCGGGACGACAGCCTTTAACTCGTGCCATCGCACTCCCTGATGTTGCGGGCTGGACTCAAGTGCCACGCAGCGATGGCTACCGCTGGACACCGCGGTTCGATGGCGCGGATTATAAATTGACCGGGCGCTACCGGAATTTGGACGGTGCTTCGGTCGATCTCGCAGTCGCGCTTTATGGCTGGCAGGGCGATGGCCGCAAGATCGTCGGCTTTGGACAGGGTGCGATCGACCCCGCAAGCGACTGGTCTTGGTCCAATGATACGGCGTCACCCGTCGGGGGCAAAGCACAGCGCATGCTGGCGCCCGGTAAAGTCGAACGCGAAGCTCTGACCTTTTATGTCATCGGCGGAAGCGCTACCGGCGATGTCATGACGGTAAAGGTGCGAACATTGGCGGGACGTTTGTTGGGCGGCGACCAGTCGGCAGCTGTCGTAATTGTTTCTGCTGAAGGCAACAGCCGTCCAATAATCGATCAGTTCCTGCGCGATCTCGGTCCGGTCGATCAGCAAGCATATCGGTTGATGGCGATGGCGCGGGGGCAGTAGCAATGTGCGCAATTGCAGGGCTGTTTCACTTGCAAACCGCCAAGCCCGTCGATCCGGCGCGCGTGCGGACAATGACGGATGCACAAGCGCATCGCGGACCCGATGGATCGGGCGTGTGGACAGCGCAAGGTGTGGGGCTTGGTCATCGGCGCTTGTCGATCATCGATCTTCAAGGCGGTGCGCAACCGATGACAAGCGCGGATGGCAGGATCGTCGTTACGTACAACGGCGAGATTTACAATTTCCGCGAAGTCCGCCGCGAACTCGAGGGAAAAGGCGCGATATTCTCAACCGACAGCGATACCGAAGTTCTCATTCATGGCTGGCGCGCATGGGGGCCGGCGCTTCTGACGCACCTCAACGGGATGTTCGCATTCGCTTTATACGACGACGCCGCAAAGAGCCTGCTCCTTGCGCGCGACAGGCTCGGCGTAAAGCCATTGCATTATACTTTTCTAACGGATGGCAGCGTTTCTTTTGCATCTGAATTAAAAGGCTTGCTGGCACATCCTGCTGTCCGACGTGAAGTCGAACCGACTGCGATCGAAGAC
>JANODH010000057.1:0-2640 GCA_031412595.1 Sphingomonas sp.
CTATGGTGTCCGCGGCCTGATCGTTGCCGAGATCTCGCCGGATGTCACTTTCACTTTATCGGCGGACTGGCGCAAAGCGAACGACGATTGCTGTGCGCAGGTGATTGCAGGCGCGCCGATTACGGGTGCTGGCGCTGTCAATACTGCAGTCTTGAATTACATTCAGCCGGGGTTGCCGACACTGCTCGGCGACAAGGGGCGGACGGTCAACCAGAATGTGCTGACACAAAGCCTGCAAACGAGCTGGGGTGTTTCGTTTCAGGCAGACGCAACGCTTGGCGGGCAGACGATCACATCGATCACCGCCTATCGCAAATATGACGAGAACGAAATTCGCGACGGTGACTTCCTGGCGCAAGGCTATGTCGACAATACGGTTGCGGCTGGCGGCCGGTTCAATCTTCAGGACTCACGCGATACAGGGCCGCAAACCGGCAAGACGTTCAGTCAAGAACTTCGCCTGACGTCGCCGGGTGGCGAGTTCTTCAATTATGTGCTGGGCGCTTATTATTCGCATGCGGATACCCAGCGCACATTTTCGCGCACTGCAGTAACGTGCGATACCACGCCGCGACCAGCAACGCTGACGCCTTGTACCGGCTTGCCAACCATAACGTCCTTCGGCACCGCGACGTTCGGCTCGGTCTTCAAGAATTTCGCGCTGTTCGGCCAAGGCACGCTGAACGTGGCCGAAAGCTTTCGCCTCATCGGCGGGATCCGCTACACAGTCGACCAGCTCGATGTCTTCCACAAGCGCGCGACGACGCTGACGGGGCCAGGCATCGGCGGAAATTTCGATGCCGGCGTGTTTAACAACGGGGCAACGGTCACCAACCCCGTGACGGGCGTGACGACATTTGCTGCCGGACCGTCAAACGGAATTCCCTTCCGCAATAAAACGACGAGCACCAACTGGTCAGGCAAAGCTGGCGCGCAATTCGATCTGGCTCGGAACTCGATGGTTTATGCGACCTATTCGCGTGGCTACAAGGGTCCCGCGTTCAACACTTTCTTTAATCAGGGCACAGCGACAGGGGGTTTCCCGATTGCCGCCGAAACGTCCGACAGCTATGAAATCGGATCGAAAAATACCTTGTTCGGGGGGCGGTTGGTCGTCAATCTTGCCGGTTTTTATGCCAAGTATAAGAACTTTCAGGCTGAACAGCCCGACGTTTTGTTTGGCGTGACGATTGCGCGCTTTACGAACGCGGGTGACGTATCGACGCGCGGGGTCGAGCTCGACATGCTTTGGCGGCCTGTGAGCGATCTCAACATTTCGGGAGGTGTTTCCTATACTGATGCGAAGGTCGATCAGTTCCGGCTGCCGACCGGTGGCACGTCGACAGGGCTGATCCCGAGCGGCACGCCGCTCGGTTACGCGCCGAAATGGAAGGGGTCGCTGAATGGCGATTATCGCGTTCGGACCGGGGGTGGCGTCGATTTTATCATCGGTGCGCAAGGATCCTATCAAAGCAGCCAGCTGTCGCTGTTCGATGCCAACGCTTTCACGCGGGCTGCGGGCACGATCAAGGCTTACGGCTTGCTCGATCTATCCGCCGGGATCGTCAGCAGCGATGACCGGTTCCGCGTCACGGCGCAGGTAAAGAATGTGTTCGACACGAGTTTTGCGTCTGCCATTCTCAACGGCAGTGTCGGCGGCTCATTCCGCTACTTGATCCCGCGCGAAGCCGATCGTTATTTCGGCATTACGGCGAAAGTGAACTTCGGCGGTAGCAACTGACAATGGCAACACGTCCGGACACGGGCAGGGCAACGATATTGACGCCCGCCCGTGTCTGGGTACTGTTCGGCTTGCTGTGTGTCGCAGGCATTTTCAATGCGATGGACCGCCCGATCATTGCGATCCTGAAGCCCGACATGTCGAAGGAAATGGGCTGGACCGACGCTGATTTCGGCAATCTCGCGGCAGTGACGCAGTTTGCGGCGGCACTGTCGTTTCTGTTCACTGGCTGGCTGGTCGACCGGCTTGGTGTCCGCAAGTCGATGATCACCGGCGTTTCGGCGTGGAGCTTTGCCGCGATGGCGCATGGCTGGGCGGTAACGACCGCGCATGTTGTTTTCGCGCGTGTAGGGCTGGGCGCGACCGAAGCGGTGCAGACGCCACTGACAATCAAAACCGTGGCTACGCTGTTTACGCCAGACAAGCGGTCGTTCGCGTTCGGGCTCGGCACGGCGATTGCCAGTCTCGGCACGATTTCGCTGCCGTTTTTCATTCCCGCTCTTGCTGCGAACTTCGGTTGGCGCGGTGCCTTGATTTTCGGCGGCGTCGGCGGGTTCATTACGCTCGCCCTGTGGCTTTACCTCGCGCGCGATATTCGGTTCGAAAATGCAGAAGAAGATGCGACGCAGGATTACAGCGACGATGGGCGCCCTTATGGCCCGATCCTGAAAGAAAAGCGCACTTGGGCCATCGTGATTGCCAAGGCGATTTCGGATTCGACCTGGTGGTTGCTGAATTTCTGGCTGCCTGATTTTTACCGCAAAGAATATGGCCTCACGACCAGCGAGCTTGCCGTGCCACTTGCAATTGCATTCCTGGGCTCGGGAGCGGGTGCTTTCCTTGCCGGATGGGCCTCGACGCGCTTGCTCGAGAAGGGCTGGAGCGTGAACCGCGTGCGT
>JANODH010000058.1:0-3919 GCA_031412595.1 Sphingomonas sp.
CGACCGCCCGAGGTGCGGCCTTCGCCGCCGCCATGCGGATGGTCGACCGGGTTCTTGGCGACGCCGCGGGTCAGCGGGCGCTTGCCGAGCCAACGCGTGCGGCCGGCCTTGGCGAGCGTCTGATTGCCGTTGTCGGGGTTCGACACCGCGCCGACGGTCGCCATGCAATCCGAGCGAATGTAGCGCTGCTCGCCCGAGTTGAGGCGGACGATGACCATCCCGCGATCACGCCCGACGACTTGCACGTACGTGCCCGCGGCGCGGGCGATCTGGCCACCCTTGCCGGGCTTCATTTCCACGTTGTGGACGATCGTGCCGACAGGAACCTGCCCGATTTCCATCGCATTGCCGGGTTTAACGTCAGTCTTCTTTGCCGCGAGCACCTTGTCACCGACGGCGAGACGCTGCGGCGCGATGATGTATTTCACATCGCCTTCGCCGTAGCTGATCAACGCAATAAAAGCGGTGCGGTTGGGATCATATTCGATCCGCTCGACGGTGCCTTCGACGTCCCACTGGCGACGCTTGAAATCGATGAAACGATAGCTTTGCTTGTGGCCGCCGGCGATACCGCGCGATGTCACATGGCCTTTGTTGTTGCGCCCGCCCGTCTTCTTCTTGCCTTCGGTCAGCGCCTTGACGGGGCCGCCCTTCCACAATGCCGACTTGTCGACAAGGATCAGGCCGCGGCGTGCGGGGCTGGTCGGATTATATGTCTTGAGTGCCATGGTCCTATATCCCCGTGGTCACGTCGATCGACTGACCTTCGGCCAGCGTCACGATTGCCTTTTTGAAGTCAGACTTGGTGTAGGGCGTGCCCTTCCACTTCTTGGTCTTGCCCTTTTGGACGATGGTGTTGACCTTCGTCACGCTGACCGAAAACAGCGCTTCGACAGCGGCCTTGATCTCGGGCTTGGTGGCGTCGTTCGCGACCTTGAACACAACGGCATTGTGCTCGCTCATCATCGTCGACTTTTCGGTGATGTAAGGCGCAACCACCACGTCATAATGACGCAGCGAAATGCCCGAACCTTTTGCTGGCTTCTTCGCCATTAGTTAGCCCCTCCCGGGAGAGCGAACCGCGCCTCCAGCTTTTCGACGCCCGCGCGGGTCAAAACCAGCGTGTCGTGCTTCAGAATGTCGTAAACATTGGCACCACCCGCAGGCAGCACGTTGATGTTGTGCAGGTTCGACGCCGCAAGCGCAAAGCTCGAGTCGACCGTATCGCCATCGATGACCAGCGCCGTCCGACCGAAACCCAGCTTGGCAAGATTTGCGGCCAGTGTCTTGGTCTTGCTGTCGGCAACCGCAAGGCTGTCCATGACAATCAGTGTGCCATCCTTGATCTTCGACGACAGTGCCATTTTCAGGCCGATCGCGCGGATCTTCTTGTTCAGCGACGGATTGAAGTCACGAACGCGGGCACCATGGGCTTTACCGCCACCGATAAAGATCGGCGCGCGACGGTTGCCGTGACGCGCGGTACCGCCGCCCTTCTGGTTACCGAACTTCTTGCCCGTGCGCGCAACGTCCGAACGTTCGCGTGTGCCGCGGGCCGTCGCACGACGCTTTTCGAGCTGCCATGTGATGACACGGTGCAGAATGTCGGCGCGCGGCTCGAGGCCGAACACATCGTCATTCAGTTCGATGTCAGCGCCCTTGGGCTTCGCGCCGTCGAGGGTTTGAACTTTCAGTTTCATGTTCAGCCCTCCTTGCCGGAATCGGTATTTGTATCTGCGTCGGGAAGTTCGGCGTCGATGTGACCCGCGCCGGCCTGATCCGAAGCCACCACACCCGCGGCGACTTCCTCGGCGCTCGGCAGCGGTGCGATTTCGTGAACCGCACCCGCTTCGACCATGCCGGCATCGGCTTCTTCATGAACGATGTGCATGCTCTTGAGACCGGCAGGGTAAGGCGCATCGGCGTGACGATCGACCTTGACGGCGTCTTTAACCATCAGCCAGCCACCTTTCGATCCGGGCACCGAGCCCTTCACGAAGAGAAGGCCACGCACGGGATCGGTGCGGACGATTTCCAGA
The DNA here is from genome assembly GCA_031412595.1 of Sphingomonas sp. GTDB lineage: Bacteria > Pseudomonadota > Alphaproteobacteria > Sphingomonadales > Sphingomonadaceae > Sphingomonas_O. The sequence continues at coordinate 2,040 of JANODH010000058.1, forward strand.
TTCTGCTGAGTGCGCTGTTTGTCGCCCATGTGCCCGGCCATCTTTTTGCCCTTGAACACCTTGCCCGGATCCTGACGCTGCCCGGTCGACCCCAGCGAACGGTGCGAAACCGAAACACCGTGGCTGGCGCGCAGACCACCGAAGTTCCAGCGCTTCATACCGCCCTGGAAACCCTTTCCCTGCGTATGCCCCGAAACGTCGACGAGTTGGCCGGCAACGAAATGGTCAGCGGAAATTTCAGCGCCGACATCGACCAGCGCATCTTCGCTGACGCGGAATTCATGTACGCGCGCCTTGGGCTCGACTTCGGCCTTGCCGAAATGCCCGCGCTGCGGCTTGGCGACATTCTTCGCCTTGGCGACGCCCGCACCGACCTGCACCGCGATATAGCCATCGCGGTCCGTCGTGCGCTGCGAAATCACTTGGTTGTTCTCAAGCGCGAGTACGGTCACGGGAACGTGCCGCCCATCGTCCTGAAACAGACGGGTCATGCCCATCTTCTTTGCAATAACTCCGGTCCTCACCGGCATACTCCTCATGTCAGAGGCGCACGCAGATCATTCCACGCGCGCTTGGCTTTGCCCAAATGTCTAAAACGGCCCCGTCCGGGCATTTTCCCCTTTGGAGGGGAGGACGGGGACGCAGCCGGAGCAAGCTCCGCGGTATCCCTTATCTCGTCGCTGCCGAATCTTCCGATCCGGCGGCGGAAAGCGGCCACTAGGCCAGTTTAATCTCGACGTCAACGCCAGCAGCAAGATCGAGCTTCATCAAAGCGTCGACCGTCTGCGGTGTCGGCTGGATGATGTCGAGCAAGCGCTTGTAGGTGCGGACTTCGAACTGTTCGCGCGACTTCTTGTCGACATGCGGGCCACGGTTAACCGTGAACTTGTCGATGTGCGTCGGCAGTGGAATAGGACCACGAATGAGCGCGCCTGTGCGCTTCGCCGTGTCGGCGATGTCGCCGGTCGCCTGATCGAGCACGCGATGATCGAATGCCTTCAAACGAATACGTATATTCTGCGTTTCCATGTCCACCACCGATGCGAAAGAGCTGACACCCCGAGAGGGGTGGCACCCCCGCGAACGCGGGGGCCCAGTTGAAGAGTGCTACTCTTGCCGACTGGACCCCCGCCTTCGCGGGGGTACTAAAAAATTCGAACCGCCCGACTCCCTTCAAGAAGAATCGGGCGGCTCTGTAAACGTTCGTATTACTTCGTGATCGAAGCGACAACCCCCGAACCGACAGTCCGGCCGCCTTCGCGGATTGAGAAGCGCAGACCCTGCTCCATCGCGATCGGTGCGATCAGCTTGACGCCGAGCTGCACGTTATCGCCAGGCATGACCATTTCGGTACCTTCGGGAAGAACGACTTCGCCCGTCACGTCGGTTGTGCGGAAGTAGAATTGCGGACGATAGTTCGCAAAGAACGGCGTGTGGCGGCCACCCTCGTCCTTACTCAGGACGTAAACTTCCGACGTGAATTCGGTATGCGGCTTGATCGAGCCGGGCTTGCAGAGAACCTGCACACGCTCGACTTCTTCGCGGCCAACGCCACGAATCAGCGCGCCGATGTTGTCGCCGGCCTGACCCTGATCGAGCAGCTTGCGAAACATTTCGACGCCAGTGCAAACCGTCTTCTTGGTGTCCTTGAGGCCGACGATTTCGACTTCTTCACCAACCTTGACGATTCCCTGTTCGACACGACCCGTGACAACCGTGCCGCGACCCGAAATCGAGAACACGTCTTCGATCGGCATCAGGAACGGCTTGTCGAGCGGACGCGCAGGCTGCGGGATCCAGCTATCGACGGCCTGCATCAGCTTCAGCACGGCATCATGGCCGATTTCCGGATTGGTATCGTTCAGCGCGCACGTCGCCGA
>JANODH010000059.1:0-2189 GCA_031412595.1 Sphingomonas sp.
TCGGCAGTCTGCTGCTTGTCTTTACGCCGACGCAGACGTTCGACATCATCATTCCGTGGCTGCTGCTCATTGCTTTCATCGCCATCGCTTTCGGCAAATCGGCGGCGGACTGGCTGAAATCGAAAGTCACGATCGGCCCGCCGACGCTCATGATCGCGCAGGCGATGCTCGGGCTTTACGGCGGCTATTTCGGCGGTGGCGTCGGGATCATGACGACGGCGACTTATGGTTTGCTTGCCGGAATGCCGCCGCACCGGCTGATGGCGCCGCGCACGTTGATGCTCGCGATTGCAAATCTGGCGGCGGCCATCGTTTTCATCGGCTTTGGCATGGTGCGCTGGTGGATTTGCCTGCCGATGCTGGTCGGCGCGATTGCGGGCGGGTGGTTCGGCGCGCATTATGGCAAACGATTGTCGCCACGTATCATCCGCTGGTGGACTCTTGGCGTCACCGCAACGACGACGATCGTGTTTTTCGTCCGCGCTTATGGTTGACGTGTAACCGATACACGGCATGATGCGAACTGGTCATGAACGCACGAGGATGGGGCGCGCGAAATGAACGACGCAGGAAACGTGCAGGGCGGGGACCTCGTCAAAAAGCACCGCATATCGACGCGGCTGTGGCATTGGATCAATGCCGTCGCCATTATCGTGCTGCTGATGTCAGGCCTGATGATCTCGAATGCCCACCCGCATCTTTACTGGGGCCATTATGGCGCGAATACCGATACGCCGTGGCTGAGCATTGGCTGGTTCATCGAAGGCGGCCGGTTTCCGGGATGGGCGACGATCCCGTCGACTTATAATCTGGCGCTGGCGCGGCACTGGCATTTGTTTTTTGCCTGGGTCTTCGCGGTCGGCTTTCTGGCATGGCTGATCGTCAGCCTTTTCAACCGACATATCCAGCGCGACCTGACGCTGACGCGTGCGGAGATTGCACCGAGGCATTTGCTTGAAGAAGTCGTGCATCATGCCAAGCTGCAATTCCCCACGGGAGCGGCCGCGCTGAAATACAACACGCTGCAAAAGATCACTTATGTGATCGTGCTGTTCATCCTGATCCCGCTGCTGATCCTGACCGGCATTTGCATGCAGCCGGGCATGTCGCCGCTGACCGGCTGGGCAATCGAGATGTTTGGCGGACGGCAGTCGGCGCGATCGCTCCATTTCATCAGTGCAGGCGCGATAACTTTATTTATCGTCGTGCATTTGCTGCTGGTGCTGCTGGCCGGACCGTATAATGAAATCCGCTCGATGATTACGGGCAAGTTCCGTGTTCCGCCGGAACGTCCGGCCAAAATTGTCGAGCCGTTGGGAGAAGTCGCATGAGCGCAATTCTCACGCGACGTGCTTTGCTCGTTGGTGGTGCGGGTGCACTTGTTTCGGGCTGCGATGCGCTCGGCAATAACGCTTCGTTCCGCAACCTGTTGATGACTGGTGAGCGGGCCAATTATGCGCTCCATCGTTCGCTGCAGGACCGCAACGCGCTTGCCAAAGAATTCGCGCCCAACCAACGGTCGCCGATTTTCCGGGCAAACGGCACGCGCATGCCATCGGGCGACGCGTATGCGCGGCACATGGCGACGGGTTTCAACGAATGGCAACTCGTAGTCGACGGCCTCGTCGCCCGCCCGCAGGCGCACTCGCTCGCTGCGCTAAAAGCAATGCCTGCGCGGTCACAGATCACGCGCCATGATTGCGTCGAAGGATGGAGCGCGATCGGGAAGTGGACAGGCGTGCCGCTCAAGACGTTGCTCGACCAAGCCAGCGTCAGCCCGCGCGCCAATTACATCATTTTTCATTGCGCCGATCCACAATCGAACGGCACGATGTATTATGAATCGGTCGACATGATCGACGCGCTGCACCCGCAAACGATGCTGGCATGGGCGCTGAACGACACGCTTCTTCCTGTTCCCAATGGTGCGCCGTTGCGGCTGCGCGTCGAGCGGCAACTCGGCTATAAGCATGCCAAATACGTCCAGCGCATCGTAGCTGTCGCATCGCTTGCCGGGCATTACGGCGGCAAGGGCGGTTTCTGGGAAGATGCGGCCGGCTATGAATGGTATGCCGGTGCTTGATTTCTAAGGCGGCTGAATGTCTCTTTTCGACCGCTACCTGACCGGTGCCATCCGGTGCGGCACTTTGACCGTGATCGACCACCGCGGCATCGTCAAGACGTTCGGG
>JANODH010000060.1:0-4324 GCA_031412595.1 Sphingomonas sp.
CAGATTGTCTGCGTCACGAAGCATTTGATGCCCGCTTAAACGCGGCGACGCTTGGAAGGGCGGACGCCATTGTGCGGGATCGACGTCACGTCGCGGATCGACGTGATGTTGAAGCCCACGGCCTGAAGCGCACGAAGAGCTGATTCACGACCCGAACCCGGGCCCTTCACTTCGACTTCCAAGGTGCGCACACCATGTTCGGCGGCCTTCTTGCCGGCATCCTCAGCGCAGACCTGCGCCGCATAAGGCGTCGATTTGCGTGACCCTTTGAAGCCCATCATGCCTGCCGACGACCAACTGATCGTGTTGCCCTGCGCATCGGTGATCGTGATCATCGTATTGTTGAAACTGGCGTTTACATGCGCCACGCCATTGGTGATATTTTTGCGTTCGCGCCGTTTAATGCGCTGAGGTTCGCGTGCCATTATTCTGCTGTCCTACTTGAAAAGTCGCTGCGGTAACCGCGGACTTATTTCTTTTTACCGGCGATCGGCTTGGCCTTGCCCTTGCGCGTGCGGGCATTGGTGTGCGTACGCTGGCCGCGCACAGGAAGCCCCTTGCGATGGCGGAGACCACGATAGCAGGCAAGGTCCATCAGACGCTTGATGTTCATCGACGTATTCCGGCGCAAATCGCCTTCGACGGTATGATCAGCATCAATCGTTTCGCGGATCTGAAGAACTTCATGATCCGTCAAATCCTGGACGCGGCGTTGCGCATCGATGCCCAGTTTCGTCGTGATTTCCTTGGCCTTGGTATTACCGATGCCGTGGATGTAAGTCAGCGCAATGTGAACGCGCTTGTTTGTAGGGATGTTAACCCCCGCGATACGTGCCATGAAATATAATCTCCTCAGCTCCACAGGATGTCTGGCAAGCCATCCCATATCCAAGCGTCAACATCCAAAACGCCGAAAAACCGGCGCGCGCATAATCGCTCACCGGATGCCGTTGGTTCGGAATATGCGTTCGTTACGGAGCGACTCGGTGACTGTCAAGCGCGGGTGAGAATCGCTTCGATCGCGGCACTCACATGTACGATGTCTGCCATCCCGTCGACTCGCTTTAGCAAACCCCGCGCCTCGTAAATCGGCATGATCGGCGCCGTTTTGGCGCGATATTCGGTCATCCGCGTTCGCACTGTTTCCGCATTGTCATCGGGACGGCGCTTGAATTCGGTCGACCCACAATTGTCACACACGCCCGCGATCTCGGGCACCATGTAACGGTCATGATAATTCGCGCTGCATTTCGCGCAGCTATATCGCCCCGTAATGCGATCAACGAGAGCGTCTTCGTTCACTTCGAGTTCGATGACATGATCGAGCGTCCGCCCACGAGCGCGCAGGATCTCGTCTAGCGAAGCTGCTTGTGCTTCCGTGCGCGGATAACCGTCAAAGATCGCGCCTTGGTCGGGCGTCATCACGTCGAGCTTCTCCCCGATGAGCCCTGAAACGATCTCATCCGAAACAAGTGCGCCAGCTTCCATGACGGCTTTTGCCTGCAGCCCAACAGGCGTCCCCGCTTTGACTGACGCCCGGAGCATGTCGCCGGTCGATAACTGGACCATGCCGCGCTCTTCGACGAGCCGCTGAGCCTGCGTGCCTTTGCCTGCGCCAGGTGGCCCTAACAATATGATGTTCACGGCCGAGCTCCCCTTGCTAGCGCGCGCGAGCTCCTTTGAGCTTCGCCTTCTTGATAAGATCGCCATATTGATGCGCCAACAAATGGCTCTGGATTTGCGTCACCGTATCCATCGTGACGTTCACGACAATAAGAAGACTCGTACCGCCCAGCGCAACCGCCTGCAGTCCGTAACTCGCTGCCATGATTTCGGGGATAAGGCAGATGATCGTCAGGTAAGCTGCACCCACCACCGTTATCCGCGTAAGCACATAATCGAGATAGGTCTCGGTGTTCTTGCCAGGACGGATGCCAGGAATGAAGCCACCATGACGCTTCAGGTTTTCGGCGGTTTCTTCAGGGTTGAACACAACGGCTGTGTAAAAGAACGCAAAGAAAATGATCCCGAGGCCATAAAGCGTCATATACAGCGGCGATCCGTGCTGCAGCGATGTCGTTATCCCGAGGACGAAATCGCCCCAAGCGCTCTCGCCTGCGACCTGCTGCCCTGCGAACTGCACGATCGTCAGCGGCATGAGCAGCAGCGACGATGCAAAAATCGGCGGGATCACGTTTGCCGTATTGATCTTCAGCGGCAGGAAGCTCTTGTCGCCTTGCGTCATGCCGCGTGCCGTCTGGCGTTTGGGATACTGAATAAGCACGCGACGCTGCGCGCGTTCCATGAAGCAGATGAAAAGCACAAGCGCAAAAGCAAGCGCAACGATCCCAAGAATCAGGATCGGCGACATGCTGCCCGAACGACCGCCTTCAAACAGGTTCACGAGCGTCGTCGGCAGCTGCGACACGATGCCGGCCATAATGATAAGCGATACGCCATTGCCGACGCCGCGGCTGGTGATCTGTTCGCCAAGCCACATCAGGAACATCGTGCCGCCAATTAGCGAAATGACACAGGCAACACGGAATACGAGGCCGGGTTCGACGACAGCCGAAATGCCCGATGAAGCACCCCATGTTTCAAGACCGACAGCAATGAAATAACCCTGAATCGCGGTCAGCAGCACCGTGCCATAACGCGTATATTGGTTCAGCCGCTTGCGCCCGCTTTCGCCTTCCTTCTTGATCGCCGCAAGCTTGGGCGACAACGAAGTCGACAACTGCATGACGATTGACGCCGTGATATACGGAAATACACCCAGCGCGATCAGGCTCATACGCTCGAGCGAACCACCTGAAAAGGTGTTGAAAAAATCGAGAACACCGCCGCGCGTCGTATCATAAAGCGTTGCCAGCGCACGTGGATCGACGCCGGGCAGAGGCACATGACTGAGGAACCGGAACACGATCAGCGCGCCGATGGTGAACCACAAGCGGTTTTTCAGCTCGGTTGCCTGACCGAATTTCGACAGATTGATATTCGACGCGAGATTGTCGGCGGCACTTGCCATGTCAGTCGTTCGTCCCCGTGCGGTTTGGCCTCATATAGGTAGGCTGCGGCGGATGTCTAACCCGCCGTGCGCCCTAGAGGAGGTCCTTGCGGATCTTGACAGTATTCTTCTTTGCTTTGGCTTTGTCCGACGCCGCGACGACTTCGATCACTCCGACCGAACCACCCGCTTTTTCGACGGCCTCACGAGCGCCCTTAGAAACGCCGGCAACGAGAAACGTCAGCTTTGCCGAGAATTCACCCTTGCCGAGCAAACGAACGCCATCCTTGCCACCGCGCGCCACGCCCGCTGCCTTGAGTGCAGCATGATCGATCGTGGCTTTGGTGTCGAGCTTTCCGGCATCGACAAGCTTTTGGATCATGCCAAGATTAACTTCGGCGCAATCGCGCGCGAAAATATTGTTGAACCCGCGCTTTGGCAGCCGCATGTGAAGCGTCATCTTCCCGCATTCGAAGCAGGCGAAGCTCACACCCGAACTCGAGGTCTGGCCCTTCTGGCCACGGCCCGACGTCTTGCCCTTGCCCGAACCGATACCGCGGCCCACGCGCATACGGCCTTTACGGGCGCCGTCATTGTCCTTGATTTCGTTCAGTTTCATTGCACTCGCTTTCGCTTTCGTCGCGCGGTGAAGTCTGGGACTCAGCCCTGAACTTCGACCATATGCCGCACTTTGCGGATCATGCCCTGGACTTCGGGGCTGTCTTCCAGCTCCGAAACCTTGTGCATCTTGTTCAGCCCCAGACCGGTGAGCGTTGCCCGCTGATCCTTGGTGCGGCGGATAGGTGAACCCGTCTGCTTGATCGTGATCTTTGCCATGTCGATTACTCCGTAATCATCGCAGCGTCAGCATCGGCCGTTTTCGACCCGCCAAGCAGATCGGCGATCTTCTTGCCGCGACGTTGCGCCACCGACTTCGGCGATGTCTGTTCGCCGAGTGCTTCGAACGTCGCGCGGATCATATTGTAAGGGTTCGACGTGCCAACTGACTTGGTCACCACATCGGCAACACCGAGCGATTCGAAGATGGCACGCATCGGGCCACCAGCGATAATGCCGGTACCCTGCGGCGCCGAACGCAGTGTCACCCGGCCAGCACCGAAATGGCCATTGCCGTCATGATGCAGTGTGCGCCCGTCCTTCAACGGCACGCGGACCATTTTCTTTTTCGCAGCAGCTGTTGCTTTCGAAATCGCTTCAGGCACTTCGCGCGCCTTGCCGTGACCGAAGCCCGCGCGGCCCTTGCCATCGCCAACCACGACGAGCGCGGCAAAGCCGAAGCGCTTGCCGCCCTTC
>JANODH010000061.1:0-1825 GCA_031412595.1 Sphingomonas sp.
TTCATGGGCTCTTTGCGTGATTTACGCCGAGCTTGCCGCTGCGACGAATTTCTCTTTCCTCGAAGGCGCATCGCATGCGCACGAGATGGTCGCGACAGCACTGGCGCTGGGGCACAATGGCATCGGCATTGCCGACCGAAATACGGTGGCTGGCGTGGTCCGCGCGCATGTCGCGCTGCGCGATGCCCTCGAAGCTGCCGGCGCGCCGGTCGATTTCAAACTTGTCGTCGGCAGCCGCCTGGTCTTTGCCGATGGCACGCCCGACATCATTGCCTATCCGACCGACCGGCGCGCGTGGGGGCGGCTGTGCCGGTTGCTGACGATCGGAAACTTGCGCGCAAAAAAAGGTCAGTGCGAATTGCGCTTCGAAGATTTGCTCGAATGGGGGGAGGGGATGGTGTTTATCGTTTTTGCCCGTCCTTCACACGAAAGGTTTCTGAACGCGCTCAAGCAATACAACCCGTGCAACCTCTGGATCGGCGCCACCATGCACCGGCGCGGGCGCGACAAGCGGCAACTGGCTGCGCTGAAAACATTGTCGGCGCAAACCGGCGTTCCGCTGATTGCCGTCAATGCGCCATTTTATGCGACACCCAAGGATCGTCTGTTGCAGGATGTCATGACCTGTATTCGCGAAAAAACGACGCTGCATCGCGCGGGCCGCCGCCTTGCCGCCAATGGCGAACGGCACTTGAAACCGCCGTCCGAAATGGCGCGGCTGTTTGCCGATGCGCCCGACGCGATTGCCGCGACGCAGGACATGCTCGCGCGGATCAGCTTTACGCTCGACGATTTGCGCTATGAATATCCGCACGAGCCGGTGCCGCCCGGATGGACGCCGATGGGCTGGCTGATCCGCCTGACAATGCGCGCGGCACGCGAACGCTATCACCGCAAGCGCTTGCCCGAGAAGCTCCGCAAACTGCTCAACGAGGAATTCACGCTGATCGCGCAGCAGAATTATGCATTCTACTTTCTGACGGTCCACGATCTCGTCGCTTTAGCCCGCGCGCAGGATCCGCCGATCCTGTGTCAGGGGCGCGGTTCGGCTGCCAATTCAGTGGTCTGTTTCCTGCTCGGGATTACCTCGGTCGATCCGGTCGAGCATAATCTCCTGTTTTCGCGCTTCGTTTCGGCGGACCGCAACGAGCCGCCCGATATCGATGTCGATTTCGAACATGAACGGCGCGAGGAAGTGATCCAATATGTCTATCGCCGCTATGGCCGCCACCGCGCCGGGATTGCGGCGACGGTCGCGCATTATCGCCCGCGCAGTGCGGTGCGCGAAATCGGCAAGGTTCTGGGGCTGAGCGAGGACGTCACCAACCGGCTGAGCTCGACGGTGTGGGGCAGCTATGCCAGCACGATGGATGAAAAGCGGATTACTGAGTCCGGTTTCGATCTCGCCAATCCCGATATTGCGCGGCTGGCAATGCTGGTCGGCAAATTGCTTGGTTTTCCGCGGCATCTGGGCCAGCATGTCGGCGGTTTCGTCCTGACGCATGACCGGCTCGACGAAACCGTGCCCATTCATAATGCTGCGATGGCGGATCGCACGTTCATCGAATGGGACAAGGACGACATCGACGCACTTGGTCTGATGAAAGTCGACATCCTGGCGCTGGGCATGCTGACGTGCATCCGCAAGTCGTTCGATCTGATGCGGCGGCATGGGCTTGGCGACCACACGCTCGAAGTCGATCTCGATGCCGACGATCCGGCGGTCTATGACATGCTGTGCAAGGGCGACAGCATCGGCGTGTTTCAGGTCGAAAGCCGTGCGCAGATCAACATGCTGCCGCGTCTGCGCCCCCGCAAGCTTTAT
>JANODH010000062.1:0-3674 GCA_031412595.1 Sphingomonas sp.
GCAGGCGATGCGTTCGAGCGGCTTGCAATGGCAATGCGGACGTTGCCCGAAGATGTCGTGGTCTTGTGCGATTTGCCCCCGGCTTTTGCCAATGACGATGCCAAACTGATCTGTGAAAAGCTCGACGGTTACATTCTCGTCGCAGAAGACGGCATGACGCCGCGCAAAGCCGTGACGGCTGCCATGCATTTCATGAAGCCATCGCCGCTGCTGGGTTCGGTGCTGAACCGCGCGCGTCTCGGCTTCGGCGACGAATATGGCTATGGCAGCAAATCCTACTCCAACTACTACGAGTAGTCGGCGTGCGTAGAGGGATAATCCTTGCCGGTGGGTCGGGCACGCGGCTGCATCCGCTAACGCTTTCGGTCTCGAAGCAATTGATGCCGGTTTATGACAAGCCGATGATCTATTATCCGCTCTCGGTGCTCATGCTTGCTGGCATTCGTGACGTGCTGATTATCACGACGCCGCATGACGCGCCCGCGTTTCAGCATTTGCTCGGCGACGGGAGTGGCTGGGGTATGGCGCTTTCCTACGCCGTGCAGCCCTCGCCCGATGGACTGGCACAAGCATTCCATATCGGCGCCGCCTTCCTCGGGTCCGATCCTTCAACGCTGATTCTCGGCGACAATATCTTTTACGGGCACGGGCTACCGGCGGAGCTGGCAGCCGCGGACGCGCGGACCCAAGGCGCGACCGTATTCGGCTACCGCGTGTCGAACCCGAGCGATTACGGTGTCGTGGCGTTCGATGCAGCGGGCCGCGCGATTTCGATCGAGGAAAAGCCAGCTGCGCCGAAGTCCAACTATGCCGTGACCGGTCTTTATTTTTATGACGGCACCGTCGTCGATCGGGCCCGCGATTTGAAGCCGTCGGCGCGCGGCGAACTCGAAATCACCGATCTCAACCGGTTGTATCTCGATGACGAGGCGTTGAACGTCGAAATCATGGGGCGCGGGACGGCCTGGCTCGATACGGGGACGCACGGTTCCTTGCTCGATGCCGCTGTGTTCGTCCGCATTCTCGAAGAGCGGCAGGGTCTCAAAATCTGCTGCCCCGAGGAAATTGCGTGGCGCAGTGGCTTCATCGACGATGCGCAACTCGAAGTGCTGGCAGCGCGGCTCGGCAAAAGCGGCTATGGCGCTTATCTAAGCGCACAGTTGGCGGCGGAGCGCGCCTGAGTGATCGTCACCGATACGGCGATTGCCGACGTCAAGCTGATCGAACCGAAGGTTTTCGGCGACGAACGTGGCTTCTTCCTCGAAAGCTGGAAGCAGAATGCTTTCGATGCTGCGGGAATCGCTGCGCGCTTCGTTCAGGATAATCACAGCCGCTCGGCACGCGGCGTCTTACGCGGGCTGCATTATCAAATCGGCCCGGCGCAGGGAAAGCTCGTGCGCGTCGTGGCCGGCGCGGTGTTCGACGTTGCTGTCGACATGCGCAAAACGTCGCCGACGTTCGGGCAATGGGTTGGCTACGAGCTGTCGGCGCAGAACCACCGGATGCTATGGGTGCCGCCGGGGTTTGCGCATGGGTTCCTGACGCTCGAAAACGGCACTGATTTTCTCTATAAATGCACGGATTATTACACGCCTGCCGCCGAACATTGCCTGGCGTGGGACGATCCATCGGTCGGCGTTGCATGGCCGCTCGACGGAATGTCACCCCTAGTTTCGGCAAAGGATCAGGTCGGCAAGGCGTTCGCGGACGCTGCGACATTTACATGAACGTGCTCATCCTCGGCGCGGGCGGACAGGTCGGCACCGCACTGCAAGCGCTGGTGCCCGAAAATGCGAGCATAACGGCGCTCGATCGCATCCGCCTCGACCTAAACGACATCGAAGCAATCGCGCCGTCAATTCGTCAGCATGCACCGTCACTGATTATCAATGCCGCGGGCTACACAGCGGTCGACAAAGCCGAGAGCGAGCCCGATCTCGCGCACCGGATCAACGGCGAAGCCCCTGGCGCCATCGCCCGGGCCGCCGCCGAAATCGGGGCACGCTTCGTTCATATCTCGACCGATTTCGTGTTCGATGGCACGGCACACATGCCTTATGCCGTCGATGCGCCCGTCAATCCCTTGAGCGTTTACGGTGCCTCGAAGCTGGCAGGCGAACGCGCTGTTGCGATGGCGGGCGGCAATGCGCTTACGATCCGCACCGCGTGGGTCTATGGCGCAGGCGGCGCAAATTTTGTTGAAACCATGCTGCGGCGGATGGCGGCGCGGCCCGAAATCAATGTCGTCGCCGATCAGATCGGCACGCCGACACATGCCGACAGTCTCGCCCGCGCGATCTGGGCATTGGCGGCGACAGATTACACCGGCATGGCCCACTTTACCGATGCCGGTGTTGCCAGCTGGTATGATTTTGCCGTTGCGATCCACGATCTCGGCAGCGCCGCCGGCTTGTTGGACAGCGCTGTCAGGATCAATCCGATTCCCGCCACCGCTTACCCGACACCCGCGCGCCGCCCGGCTTATTCGGTGCTCGACAAGGGGCAGACCTGGGATCGCTTGGGCTACACCGCCGACCATTGGCGGCATGAGCTGGCCAATATGATCATGAAGAAACGGAACACGACATGAGCAATCTTCTCGTCACCGGTGGTGCTGGTTTCATCGGCACAAACTATGTCCGCGCTCGTGCCGCCGCGCATCCAGAGGCGGAGATTGTCGTGCTCGACGCGATGACCTATTCGGCCAAGCGCGCCAATCTCGATGGGCTCGCCAACGTCACGATCGTCGAAGGCGATATCCGCGACGAAGCACTGGCCACCATGCTGCTGCGCGATCACAAGATCGACACGCTTGTCCATTTCGCAGCTGAAAGCCACGTCGACCGTTCGATCTCCGGCCCTGATATTTTTATCGATACCAATATCATCGGCACGCACAGCCTGCTGAAAGCTGCCCGTGCGGTCTGGCTCGATGGCGGCAGCGGCATGCCGCACCGGTTTCACCATATCTCGACCGACGAAGTGTTCGGGTCATTGGGCGCCGACGATCCGGCGTTCCACGAAGACACGCCCTATGCGCCCAATTCGCCTTACTCGGCGTCGAAAGCCGCGTCGGATCATCTCGTTCGCGCTTACCATCACACTTATGGTCTGCAGACGACGATGACGAATTGCTCGAACAATTACGGGCCGTATCAGTTCACCGAAAAGCTGATTCCGCTGTTCGTCATCAACGCGTTGAGGGGCAAGAATCTGCCGGTGTACGGCGACGGAATGAATGTTCGCGACTGGCTGCATGTCGACGATCATTGCCGCGCAATCGATCTGGTGCTGAGTGGCGGGCGGCCGGGCGAGACCTATAATGTCGGCGGCGGTGAAGAACTGCCGAACATGACTGTCATCACCACGATCTGCGCAACTGTCGATGCGCTGTTCGCTGCCGACCCGGCGCTGGCCGCAGCGTTTCCTGCGGCGCCCGCCGCACAGGGCCGTCCAACATCAGAACTCATTACCTATGTCACTGACCGCGCCGGACACGACCGGCGCTACGCGATCGATTGCCGCAAGCTCGTAGCCGAACTCGGCTATGCGCCTGCCTACGACTTTGCGGGCGGGCTCGCGGCAACGATCCGCTGGTATGTCGATCATGCCGATTGGTGGGCCTGAGCCTCAAGGTGAAAGAGCAACACGGTTTGCGGCATCGTTAGCGGCAG
>JANODH010000063.1:0-17555 GCA_031412595.1 Sphingomonas sp.
GTTGTCGGGGGCGGCCACGCAGGCTGTGAGGCCGCTGCCGCCGCGGCGCGGCGGGGTGCGCGTGTGGCATTGGTAACTATGTCACATGCAACCGTTGGCGCAATGTCATGTAATCCTGCAATTGGGGGCGTGGGCAAAGGGCATCTTGTCCGCGAAGTGGACGCACTTGATGGGCTTATCGGGCGAGCGGGCGACGCCGCTGCGATCCATTACCGCACGCTCAACAAATCAAAAGGCAAGGCAGTTCAGGGGCCGCGGATTCAAGCAGACCGGCGTGCATACGGTGGCGCAGTGCGTACAGCACTGACCGATTGTGAATCGTTGCAGATTGTCGAGGGAATTATAGCGGACCTGCTATTATGTGGGGGGCGCATAACGGGTGTATGCCTTCAAAGCGGATTAACAATTGCGGCGCCTACTGTTGTTATTGCGACAGGTACATTCCTCAATGCACGCATGTATTGTGGCGACGCGAAGATTGATGGCGGACGGGCAGGCGAGGCTGCTGCGACGAAACTCGGCCAGCAGCTGCGCACGCTGGACTTACCCGTCGCACGTCTCAAGACCGGGACGCCGCCGCGTCTCGACGGCCGATCGATCGATTGGAGTCGCCTCGATGTCCAATCATCAGAGGCAGGCGAGTGGACGCTTTCACCTCTGGGAAAACGGACCCTGCCTCAGCTCTTTTGTGGAGTCACTCGAACGAATCGCGCAACGCACGATGTCATTCGTGCCGCTTTGCACCAGTCACCTTTGTTCACCGGCGCGATCGAAGCCAGTGGTCCGCGCTATTGTCCTTCGATCGAAGACAAAGTGGTTCGGTTCGGCGATCGTGACGGCCATCAGATTTTTCTCGAACCCGAAGGCTGCACAGATTCACTGATTTACCCCAACGGCATTTCCACGTCGCTGCCTGTCGAAGCGCAACTGGCGATGCTGCGTACAATTCAAGGTCTCGAACAGGTTGCAATTGCGCAACCGGGCTACGCAGTTGAATATGACTATCTGGATCCGCGGTCACTCGATCATCGCCTAGAGTCAAGAGCGCTGCCGGGGCTTTTCCTTGCCGGACAAGTCAATGGGACGACCGGCTACGAAGAGGCCGCAGCGCAGGGGCTTATCGCCGGTGCGAACGCAGCGGCACTTGCGCTCGGATTGCCCTGCATCCGACTGGAGCGTGAAACCAGCTACATCGGTGTGATGATAGACGATCTTGTTTTGCAGGGCGTGACCGAACCCTATCGAATGCTGACAGCACGTGCCGAGCATCGGCTTCACTTGCGTGCGGATAATGCCGAAACGCGGCTGACGGCGATCGGGGTTGGGCTAGGACTGATCGGTGATTGCCGTTCGGCTCATTTTGCAACACGCGAAGCTGTGCGAACAGCAGCGCAAAGCGTGATGAACCTTGGCGGTGATCGTTCAATTGCGAACCGCATTCGCCGCGACACGCTTGATGCGACAACTGTGCGACGCCTTGATCCGTCTCTCGGCGGGCTAGCTGCGGACGTCCTTGATGAGCTTATCGAGGATGCTCGCTATGCGCCATATGTTGACCGTCAGCAAAACGAAGTCGCGGCTCGCCGAGCCGCAACGCGCGTAACGATCCGGGCCGATCTCGATTACGGTGGGATAGCCGGCTTATCCGCAGAAATGGTTCAGCGACTCAACGCCGCTCGGCCGAGTACCTTGGGTGATGCCGAACGAATTCCAGGCATCACGCCTGCGGCACTTTCCGCCCTGCTTGTCCACAATCGCGCAGGTCTGCGGCATTGAATGAAACGCAGGCAAAAGCCTGGCTGATCGATCATCTCAATGTTCCACGTGAAACATTTGAGAAGCTCGAAGCATATCAGGCATGCGTCCGAGACGAACAAGCAAAGCAAAATCTTGTCAGTTCAACAACGCTGCCGTCGTTTTGGTCGCGTCACATTGTCGATTCGGCACAGCTTGTTTTGCTCGCGAACGCGGGCTCTTGGCTCGATATCGGTAGTGGCGCCGGTATCCCGGGCATCATCACGGCGCTCCTCACTGGTTCTCAAACTGTTTTGGTGGAACCACGCGCACGGCGAGCTGATTTCCTTTGCCGCGCTGCCGAAGCGCTCGACTTGGGATGCGTAACGGTCATTTCTACTAATGTGCAGCGGATGCAGCCCCGTATATTCGACAATATTACGGCGCGCGCAGTCGCTGCACTGCCCGAATTGATCGTTATCGCATCGCCGTTCGCAAACTCAAAAACGGTCTGGCTCCTTCCAAAGGGGAAAACCGCTAAAACTGAACTGGCGTCGCTGCCGCGTGCGTGCCAGAGTGCGTGGGCAACGCACCCGAGTGTTACGGATCCGGATAGTCTGATCCTTATCGGGCGGCATGTGAAAGTGATGGGCAAACGGTGATCTGCGTCGGCATTGCGAACCAAAAAGGCGGCGTTGGCAAAACAACCACTGCAATCAATGTCGCCACGGCGCTTGCAGCATCCGGCTGGCGTGTCTTGCTTATCGATCTCGATCCACAAGGAAACGCTTCCACTGGGCTTGGCGTTAACCATTCTGACCGTGTGCGATCAAGTTATGAACTTCTGACAGGCGATTGCACGTTGTCAGAGGCAGTTGTCCCGACAAAAGTCCCTCGGCTCGACCTTGTCGCAGCAACTGTGGATTTGTCTGGCGCCGAAGTAGAACTCGTGGCTTATGATAATCGGACTCACCGGCTCGATGCGGCGCTGAACGCAGCGCCTCCAGGCCGATGGGACATATGCTTGATCGATTGCCCGCCGTCGCTGGGGCTTTTGACGATTAATGCCATGGTTGCTGCACAATCGCTTCTCGTGCCGCTGCAATGTGAGTTCTTCGCGCTCGAAGGTCTTTCGCAACTTCTTCAAACAATCGAGCGGATTAGAGCGAAGTTCAATCCAAGCCTGTCAATCCTCGGTGTCGCGCTGACGATGTATGACCGGCGCAATCGCCTCACCGAACAAGTTGCGCAGGATGTTCGCGCTTGCCTCGGCAAAGTCGTGTTCGAGACAGTTATTCCGAGAAATGTTCGACTGTCAGAGGCGCCCAGCCATGGCTTGCCCGCATTGGTCTATGACATGCGCTGTACAGGGTCGGAGGCGTATATTCGACTCGCGCGTGAGTTGATTGCGCGACTGCCTAGGCTGACGGCGGCAGCGGCATGAGTGAGCCTGTTATTGCCAAGCGTCGCGCACCCGCGCTCGGACGTGGCCTATCTGCTCTGCTTGGCGATTCCGAAAGCGAACGCAGTGCAGCAAATGACGGAATCCGCGAAATCGCGATTGCCGATATTTCGCCTGATCCCGATCAGCCACGGCGTTTTTTCGACAGCGAAGCACTTGATGAACTGGCGGCATCGATTGCGAGTCGCGGTTTATTACAGCCGATTGTCGTGCGTCCGCTCGGCGACAAGTTTCAGATTGTCGCAGGCGAACGTCGCTGGCGTGCAGCACAGCGAGCGCAGTTGCACCAGATCCCGGCAATTATCCGCGAATTCGACGATGGTGTGACGCTCGAAGTCGCACTGATCGAGAATATCCAGCGGGCCGACCTCAATGCTATCGAAGAAGGAGAAGCGTATAAGCGCCTCATCGAACTCCACGGCCACAGCCAGGAAGCTCTTGGCAAAATCGTGCATAAATCGCGCAGTCACGTTGCTAATTTGATGCGTCTGCTCGACCTGCCGACAACGGTGCGCGCTATGGTGGCCGATGGTCGCCTGTCGATGGGGCATGCCCGTGCGCTTCTTGGGGCTAATGACGCTGCGATCCTTGCCGAAGAGGTGATTGCCAAAAACTTGTCCGTTCGTGACGTCGAAAAACTTATCAAGCGGTCTAAGCGACCCGGGCCGATCGAATATAAATCGATGACCGGGCCTGTGCCGGACGAAGATATTGCGATGCTTCAGCGGCAATTGGGTGACTTGCTCGGCTTAAATGTAGCGATCACACACAAGTCGGGGACGGGCAGTGTAACCTTGCATTATGCCACGCTCGACCAACTCGACATGATTTGCCAGCGCTTGAGCGGTGAAAAAATTTAGGCTCGGCTATCTGAGCCGGTGTCCGACCCGGGCAATGGCAAGGAATTCTTCCGCCGCGATTACCGTCCCTGCCGTATTGCTTGCCATAATGGCGCGTTCACTTGCGAACAATCGTGCTGATGCTGTTACAAGTCGTTCCGACGACCAGCGCGACAGCTGTGTTGTGACGACAGGTATTTCTCTGTAAAACAGTGACTTACCCAGTAATCCCACAACTTCGCTTGGCGATTTGCCGGTATCGACGTCACTGCGCAATCGCGCCAGAAGGATCAATCGGCGTTGCAGTGCGCGTATCACAGGCACCCAGCCGCTGCCCGCTTCGACTTCGCTAAGTTCAGCTGTAACTGTCGCCAGATCGCCTCCTAGGACGGCGTTGACGAGACGACCGGTATCAGCTTCCGCAATATCGGCCCCGATGGCGGCAAGCGTTTCCTCGTTCGCGTCGCGCGGGCGATCGGGTGCCGCATCGAGATATAGCGCGAGCTTTTCAATTTCCCGCTCGAGGACGGCGCGATCCGCAAGGCAATTTGCGCCTAGTTTCGCTGCGACACCCGGTTGCAACCGCAATCCATAGCTGCGCCCGATGCCGACGGCGAGTGTCTCCAGCCCTGCCCCTTCGGGCTTATATCCTTGAAATGCCATCACATCGGGGTGGCTCAGTGCCGCTTTCATCAACAACGATGTCGCTTTCAACGCGCCGGAAATCATGACAACCGGATTGCCGATTGTCTCTGCTTCGAGCAGTGCAATCACAGCATTGGCGCATTCGTCTCCGCCGGTAACGCGGATGTGACGCTTCTGCCCGAACAGCGAAAATGATGCCGCTTCGTCAGCGAGGCGCGCGGGATCGTCTTTCAGCGTTGATCCGTCGAGATCGATCCGCTCGGCATCCGCACCCATTCTTTGCTCGAAGCGCGCTGCAAGCGCACGCGAGCCCGCGTCATCGGGACCATAAAGCAGATATAGCTTTACCCTGCCGTCGGGATTTTCGAGCGCCCGGATGATCTGGGGCTCTTTGACTTTCACGGCGTCGCTGCCCGCTCCGCATAAAGAGCGATGCGGGCGACGATCTGGTCGGCGACGATGCCCGACAATCGCTCGAGCGCGGTATTTTCGGCGGCAATCGTCGCGTATTCGGAACTCACGACGTCGATGCCGACGTCAGAACCCGCGGTCGCGTCGAGCAGCAATTTCCCACTCGCATCCGTGAGCTTGTACCGCGCCCGCAACGTCCGACGCTCACGCGTGATGGCATCGTCGCTGCGCACACCGAAGCCTTCGATCTTGTCCTCGAGTTCGACGTCGAGACGATATTGCCTCGTGCCGCCGCTGCCGAGCCGGTCATTCAGCGCATTTTGAACAAGCCACCCCGATTTCCCGCCTGCGATCGGCGCGACGTCGATGCCCTGCAGCGTCTGTGCGACGATGCCTGTGCTACCGCCGCTATAGAGGGGGCGCAGGCCGCAAGCGGAGAGGGCTAGGAGCAATGCGAGGGCGGCAGCGCGTATCATACCACCACGTTTACCAGACGATCCGCCACAACCACGACCTTTTTCGGGGTCGCCCCGTCGAGAATCCGCACCACATTAGCCGACGACATCGCAAGCGCTTCGAGTGCGTCTTTCGGCATCCCCTTGGCAACCGTTATCGTGTCGCGCAGCTTGCCGTTGATCTGCACAGCAATCGTCGCTTCGTCATCGATCAGCATTGCCGGATCAACGTTGGGCCACGGCGCATCGGCGACAAGCCCGTCGTTGCCCATCGCTGCCCAGGCTTCTTCGGCCAGATGCGGGAGCATTGGCGCGATCAGGCGGACGAGTGTGGTGATGGCGGTGTCGCGTGACGCCGAGGGTTTGGCTTTCTCGACAGCATTGGCAAGCG
This sequence comes from Sphingomonas sp., assembly GCA_031412595.1. GTDB lineage: Bacteria > Pseudomonadota > Alphaproteobacteria > Sphingomonadales > Sphingomonadaceae > Sphingomonas_O. Next base: position 5,938 of record JANODH010000063.1, read on the forward strand.
AATGGACGCGCGCGACCGCCTTGTTGAACTGAAGGCCGTCGATGTCTTTGCCGATCCCGTCAATGGCACGGTGCAGGGCACGGTCGACGTCCTTATCCGCTCCGCTGTTCCCGCGCGGAGCCTCGAACAAGCGCCACAGGCGCTGCACGAACTTCCACGTGCCTTCGATCCCGGCTTCGGACCACGGCAAATCGCGCTCGGGCGGACTATCGGACAGCATGAACCAGCGCACGGCATCAGCGCCATATGTGTCGAACATCGGTTCGGGATCGACCGTGTTCTTCTTTGACTTCGACATTTTCTCGATGCGGCCGACAGTGACGGGTTCGCCGGTTGTGACGATCCTGCCATCACCAATTTCGTCGAGTGCGAGCCATCGGCCGTCGGGAGCGCTATAGGTCTCATGCGTCACCATCCCTTGCGTAAACAGCCCCGCAAATGGCTCGGCCACGCCAAGCTGCCCGATATGCTGCAACGCCCGCGTCCAGAATCGCGCGTAGAGCAGGTGCAGAATCGCATGCTCGACGCCGCCGATATACTGCCCGACCGGCAGCCACTTTTCGGCTTCTTCGCGGTCGAACGGTTTGTCCTTGGGCTGGCTTGCGAACCGTATGAAATACCACGACGAATTAACGAAGGTATCGAGCGTATCGGTCTCGCGCCGCGCGGGTTCGCGGCAATTGGGGCAGGCGACATGCTTCCACGTCGGATGCCGGTCGAGCGGATTGCCGGGAACGTCAAACGTCACGTCTTCGGGCAGGACCAGTGGCAATTGCGAACGCGGGACCGGCATCACGCCGCAAAATTCGCAGTGGATGATCGGGATCGGCGTCCCCCAATAGCGTTGCCGCGACACGCCCCAGTCGCGCAGCCGATATTGCGTCTGCCCCTCGCCCCAGCCTTCGGCCTCCCCCCGCGCAATGACAGCAGCTTTGGCGGCCTTGACGTCAAGACCGTCAAGGAAGCCCGAATTGACGAGCGTGCCGGGGCCGTTATAGGCCTGAGTGCCCCGAAAGTCGGGATCGACTATCTCACCATCGGCGACCACGCGGCGCACTGGCAGCTCATACTTTCGCGCAAAATCCAGATCGCGCTGGTCATGCGCGGGCACGCCCATCACGGCTCCCGTGCCATAATCCATCAGCACGAAATTGGCGACAAAGACGGGTAGATTCAGCGACGAATCGAACGGGTGGTCGACAGTCAGCCCCGTATCGAATCCCAGCTTTTCCGCCGTTTCGATTTCCGCTGCCGTCGTTCCGCCCAGTTTGCACTGTTCGATGAATTGTTCGAGCGCATAGCGGTTTTCCGCCAATGCCTGCGCCAGCGGATGATCGCAGGCAATCGCGAGGAAACTGGCACCGAATATCGTATCGGGCCGCGTCGTGAACACGTCGATGCTGTCCGACCCGTCGCTCAGCGCAAACGAAGCGCGCATGCCGATCGATTTGCCGATCCAGTTTTCCTGCATCAGCCGCACTTTGTCCGGCCACTGATCCAGCGTCTTCAACCCCTCGAGCAAATCCTCGGCAAAATTGGTAATCCGCAAAAACCACTGGTTGAGCTTGCGCTTTTCGACCAGCGCGCCCGACCGCCAGCCGCGCCCGTCGATCACTTGCTCGTTGGCAAGCACGGTCATGTCGACTGGATCCCAGTTGACTGAAGACTCGCGCCGATAAACCAGCCCAGCCTTGTATAAATCGAGGAACAGTGCTTGCTCATGCCCGTAATAGTCGGGCTCGCAGGTCGACAGTTCGCGCGTCCAGTCGATCGCAAGTCCCAGCCGCTTCAGCTGCGCGCGCATTGCAGCGATATTGGCGCGCGTCCAGTCGCCGGGGTGCACGCCCTTTTCCATGGCGGCATTTTCGGCGGGCATGCCGAATGCGTCCCATCCCATCGGGTGAAGCACAGCACACCCGGTCATTTTCTTGTAGCGCGCCAGCACGTCGCCCATCGCATAATTGCGAACATGGCCCATGTGGATGCGTCCCGATGGATAGGGAAACATCTCGAGCACATAAGCGCGCTTGGGCGAGGAGTTGGCGTCCGCAGTGAAAGTCCCTCGCTCGTCCCATATGTGCTGCCAGCGCGAGTCCGCCACGCGAGGGTTGAACCGCTCGGTCATAAACGCGTCAGCCTGCGACGGCGCTGCGCCTCAAGTCGCGCGCTTTGGTGAGAATGATGTCCTCGAGCTTTTGAACCGTTGCGGCCTGGACAGGCGCGTCGGTCCATTGACCCGCTGTCATCACTTGCCGCGATGCAGCCACCCGCACAGCGTCGGCGCGCAGATCCTGATCGAGGATCGTGACGGCCAGTTTCATGCGTTCGTTCGGGCTGCCGGGGTTCACATACCAGTCGGTCACGATCACGCCGCCGTTCGAATCGGTCTGGACAATCGGCATGAACGAAACAGTTTCGAGCGCAGCGCGCCACAGATAGGCATTGATGCCGATTGTCGTCACTTTCGACGCGGCGAGATCGGCAATGCGGCCGGGGCGCTCCTTCTTTCCGCAGGCTGCGGTTGTCGAGATCAGCGCAATCGCAAGCGCAGTGAGAAGATGGCGAGGCATGGCATTCCTTGAAACATGCGCGCGTTTTCGCGCAATGGCAGCGTTATAGACGCTGTTGTCCGCCCTGCAAGGCATCAAGCTGTGTGCGATATGCCACAGCGACTGGCAAAAGAACGGCGGGGCTGGTAGTGCAAAGGCGACGCGCTAAGGTGCGGGAGCAAGTAACAGGGATTTTTTGAGTCGTGCGCAATCGACGGATCATTATCGGGACAGCAGCAGGAGCGTTTTCGATGCTCGCGCTTGCTTTGTCGCCCGCGATGAGCGCGTCGAGCGATATACGAAGCGCAAAGCCGCGCGTGTCACTCGGCGCACGCGGCGGGCTGGGCTCGTTCACACCGGCCACGACGGATGCCCGGCTTTCCGCATTGCTCGCACGCAGTGGCATATCGTCGAGCGGGATGCGCTTTACGCCAGCTTCTGCAAGTGTGAGGCTGAACAGATCGGTCACGGTTGCTGTCCGTGCGCAGACGACACGGCGCGACAACGGCAGCGAGCGGATGTCTCTCGTCAATGCGCCAGCCACCAGCATCATGCCTGTTGCTTACAACCTTGGTGTTGCTGTGGGCTGGAAGCGTTTCGCATTCTCGGGCGACGTCGAAAAAGTCGATCTGGGCACTGTCGGTGGCCGCGAATCGGTCGATCTCGGCCTCAGCTACCGCGTGAAGGCATTCACGACACGCCTTGCTGTTGGCAGCGACCGCGCAACGCCCGATACGCCGAAGGCAATTGCCGGCGACGCCGGTGTTTCGATAGGAATGAGTGGATCTTACTCACTGACGCGCAATATCGACGTGACGGCGGGACTTAAATTCCGCGCAACGGAGCGCGACCGGCTAGGTCTCGTTGCTGCGGACAAGCGGCGTGACAGTCAGGCCGTTTACATCGGCACGGCGTTTAAGTTCTAAAAGCGTCGATAGCTGCCCAGCCATGAATGCCGAGGGTGCGTAACGCTTTCATCCGAGCCGCAGTCATACCGCCCAGCGCAATTGTCCGCCCTCGCTCGCGTCCGGCCAGGCGCGCGAGGCCGATTGATCCAATAGGCCGACCGTCCGGGTGCGACCGCGTGACGTAAACCGGCGAAACGAAAATTAAGTCGGCCTTTACTCGACTGGCAAGCACAGCATCGCGCGCTGTATGAACGGCAACCGTGCGAAGCCCCTGCGACCGGAGGAGCGACCGATTATGCGCACCGTCCGCGCCCCATTGCCGCGATATCGCGGGCCGATCGGCAAGCAGGACAAGGTGCTGTCGGGCTTTTGCAGATCTGATAGCGCGTTTGAATAGCGCCAGTCGCTCGGCGTGAGGCAGGTCATAGTGGCGGAAAATGATCCCGGCGCCTCTTGGCAGCGCCCGGATGACCGCTTCGAGGTTTTCGAGCCGCGGATCCGTCATCAACCAGATTTTTGGGAGCGGGTGGCGGCGTCGCATTGTGGTGCCTATAGCGCCGCAATGAGCGATCCTGAAGCCAGACTAGCGAGCCTCCAAGCGACGATGGCCAATGCGTCGAAACGCGCACAGCGGCCGCTCGACGCGACGACATTGATTGCCGTGTCAAAAACAAAGCCGGCTGCTGAAATAGCCCCGTTGATCGCAGCCGGGCAACGCGATTTCGGCGAAAACCGCGTCCAGGAAGCGCAATCGAAATGGCCAGCCCTGATTGCAGCGACGCCCGGCATCCGCCTCCATCTCGTCGGGCAGTTGCAATCGAACAAAGCCGATGATGCCATAGCTTTGTTCGATGTCATCCATTCGGTCGATCGGTCTTCGCTGATCAGAGCGCTCGCAAAGGCGCAGAGTCGATCGGAGCGGCGGCCGGACTATTTCATTCAAGTCAACATCGGCGATGAAGACCAGAAGGGCGGCTGTTCCGTGGCGGCGATGCCTGCGATTCTTGCCGAGGCACGCGAGCGTAGTTTGAACACCGTTGGGTTGATGGCTGTGCCGCCCGCCGGTTTCGAGTCAGCGCCATTTTTTGCGCTGCTTGCCAAACTTGCGCGCGATCACGGCCTCGAGCAACTCAGCATGGGCATGTCGGGCGATTTCGAAACAGCGATCATGCTGGGCGCGACGCATATTCGTGTAGGGACGGCGCTCTTCGGGGAGCGGGAATGAAATTCGATGCGATCATTTTCGATTTCGACGGCGTTTTGATCGAAAGCGAGTATATCAGTGGCCAACAGGTGGCAGCTACGTTGACGGCGCTCGGTCACCCGACAACAGTGGATCAGGCGCTCGACACCTTTACCGGGCTCGGCGGCACTGATTTTCACGATGCCATCGCGCAGTGGATCAATCGACCCGTGCCGCAGGCGTTTCACGATGCGCGCCGGATCGAGGACGAACGCGTCATGCGCGAGGGCGTCGATGCCGTATCGGGAGCGATCGGCTTTGTGCGCATGCTGCCGCCGGATCTGCGTCGTGCGATTGCGTCGTCAAGTACCACATCGTGGATCACCCGCCATCTCGATCATATCGGTCTGCGTGATGATTTTGATAAGCACATTTATTCGGGGCGCGAGCATGTAACGCGTGGCAAGCCTGCGCCCGATATTTATCTCCAGGCCGCGGCCGCGATCGGCGCCGATATCAGCCGGACGATCATCATCGAGGATTCGATTGTCGGCGTAACCGGCGCGGTTGCATCGGGCGCGCATGTTATCGGGCTCGCGGTTGGGATGCACTGCCGCGATGGCCATGCCGACAAACTGAAAGCGCGCGGCGCACATCATGTTGCGCACAGCTTCGATGAGATCGCCGCAATGCTCGACTAGAGTTGATGCCCGGTGCGGTCGCGCTTGGTCGCCAGGTAGCGCTCATTGTGGACATTGGCCGGCAAGTGGTGCGGCACGCGTTCGACTACCGTGATCCCTGAGCTTTCGAGGCCCGCGACTTTGGCCGGGTTGTTGGTCAGCAACCGGATCCGCGACTGGCCAAGCAGTGTCAGCATCCGCGCTGCCACGCCGAAATCGCGGGCATCGATCGCAAAGCCGAGACGCAAGTTTGCATCGACGGTGTCGTAGCCCTGGTCCTGAAGCTGATAAGCGCGCAGCTTGTTGATCAAGCCGATACCGCGCCCTTCCTGGCGCAAGTAAAGCAGGATGCCCCAGCCGCTTTCGGCAATCTCGTGAAGCGCTGCCTGCAATTGCGGGCCGCAATCGCATTTGAGGCTGCCGAGCACATCACCGGTCAGGCATTCACTGTGGAGGCGGACAAGCGGCGGCATGCCGTCGGGCGTGCCGATGACGAGTGCGACATGCTCTTCGATCGTCTCAGGACTACGGAAGGCAACGATCTCGGCGTGCTCGGACGTGGCGACAGGCAGGAAAGCGCGGGCGACGATGGCAAGGCGTTCGGCGTCATCATAAGCCGCGATGGCTTCGGGCGATGTGGTGGCGCTAACTTCGCTAAGATCACGCATAAAGAAGGCGGGAAGAATGCCCGTGAGCCGGGCAAGTTCAAGCGCAGCCGACGTCTCAATAATTTGTTTATTTTCAACGAGATGGAATGGCCCCTGGAACGGATTGGCAAGGTCGGTTGCGGGATCGGCAAGCGCGCGGGCGGCAGGCAGATCGAGCCACGGCGTTCGCGCCACGATCACCGGGCCATGACAGTCGCCAGCGGCGCGCTGATTGGTGAGTTTCAGCGTCGCGGCGCGGGATCCGGCGATCAGCACTTCCGCCGTGCCATTGGGATCGAAGGCGGCAAGCCGGGCATCGTCGGCTGTTTCGACGGCAAGTAGATGCAATGAACCGACCGCAACTGGCCAGCCCCGGCGCAGCGCATCGATCGCGCGCGCAGCGGATTTGGGATCGTTCAGAACGCAAACTCAGTGACGAGCGGGACATGATCCGACGGTTTTTCCCAGCTGCGACAAGACTCATGCACCCGATGCGTCACAGCTTTCGCCGCGACGTCGGACGTTGCCCACATATGATCGAGCCGCCGCCCACGATCCGATGCGGCCCAGTCTTTGGCGCGGTAGCTCCACCAGGTGTAAAGCCGTTGCGGCGCCGGCACGAAATGCCGACCGAGATCAGTCCAATCACCCGCAGCCTGCAATTTTCCCAGCGCAGCGACTTCGACAGGCGTGTGGCTGACAACATTCAGCAATTCGCGGTGCCCCCAGACATCGCATTCGAGCGGCGCGATATTGAAATCGCCGACGATGATTGTGGGGTCGGCAAGCGTTTCAGACCAGCGGGTCATGCGCTCGACGAAATCGAGCTTCTGGCCGAACTTGGGGTTGAGATCGCGGTCAGGAATATCGCCGCCCGCCGGTATATAGACATTTTCCAGCCGAACGCCGTTCGGTAGCCGCGCGCCGATGTGCCGCGCTTCGCCATTGTCCTGCCAATCGTGGCGATTGTCCTCGATCAGAGGCACTTTTGACAGGATGGCAACGCCGTGGTGCATCGGCTGGCCACAGAGCATCTGGTGATTGTAGCCAAGGCGATAAAACAGATCGACCGGGAAAACGGTATCCATTGCTTTGGTTTCCTGCAGGCAAAGGACGTCCGGCGATTGTTCGATCAAAAACCGTTCGACGAGGCCAAGGCGCGCACGAACCGAATTGATATTCCAGGAAGCAATCTTCATGCTGGCGGTCTAGCGATGCGGAAGATACCGCGCCAGACGCACGCGGGCAAAAATAAAGGCCCCCGCTCCGGGGGCGTGGAGCGAGGGCCAACCAGCGCTTGTCACGCAGGCGATTCGCAGCGGCAAGTCGGGGCAACAGGGGGGAAAATCCCGTCATCGCCGGCCGCGATTACTGCTGAAGAATATCCCACTGATGCTGTCGTGAATATGAACATATGTGTTACTTGCGCGGGCCGACCGGGCGCGGATCGCGCCAGGTAAACGCCTTATCGCTGACGGAGACGTTGAAACGCTGCTCGGTCAGGCGCACTGAGGTGCGATTATTCTGGGCATCGAGCGCGACCCAACCTTGCAATCGCAAGCCCGAAGGCGCGCCGGCATCGCGCGCAAAGGCGAGCGTTATTGTGCCGTATTCGGGCCGTCGAGGATCACGGGCCTCCGCAAGGACGATGCGGCTGTCGCCCGCCGGAACAATTCTGGCAAATCGAGTCACGTCTTTCGACGGGTCGAGCAAGAGCCCGAGCGGCGAATTGCCGATCGGCCAGCGCGATACCTGCTTTACCGAATAATCAATGAATGTCAGCGCTTTGCCGTCACCGACGATTAGTAACGGTATCCCTTGCTGATATTGAAAGCGGATTTTGCCGGGGCGTTTGAGCGTGAGATTCCCGCTCAGCACTTTGCCCGAACGATCGGTTTGCGTGAAAGCAGCCGTCATTGAGCTGACAGACTTCAGGTGCGCCGCCACAAGCGCAAGGTCGTTGGTCTGTGCCGATGCGGGGAAGGCAGTGGCAGCAGCAACAAGCAACAAGGCAGGGCGGATCAGCATTTCGGACTCCGGGAGCGGTATCCTGCGCGTCCTGCGCATCTTCAATTGAACGCGTGGTGAACTGCACGAAAACAAAGGGGCCCGGCACTGTGGTGCGCCGGACCCCCGCTAAACTTGCGATGTAAAAAGCCTATTGCTGGCCCGGAACCAGATTAACGGCGGCATGCTTGCCACGACGATCGACTTCGATCTCGAATTCGAGCCGGTCGCCTTCGTTGAGGCTTGTCATGCCAGCGCGTTCGACCGCTGAGATATGAACGAAAGCATCTGGCTGTCCATCATCACGCTGGATGAAGCCGAATCCCTTCATTGCATTGAAGAACTTTACGGTTCCGCTCGCTTTTTCGCCGGTCAACGTGCGCTGCGGCGCGCCGCCGAAACCGCCACCACTTTCGCGTGGTCCGTCGCGATCACGCGGCGGCGCACGATCCGTGACGGGCATCGGTTCGCCATCGATCTTGAGATCGGTTGCCGAGACTTTTCCGCCCCGATCGACAAGGGTAAAACCCAGCGGCTGCCCTTCTGCCAGGCCAGATAACCCTGCTTGTTCGACTGCCGAAATATGCACGAAAACGTCTTCGCCGCCGTCATCGCGAACGACAAACCCAAAGCCTTTTTGCGCATTGAAAAATTTTACGACGCCAGTGCCTTCACCGACAACTTGCGCGGGCATTCCGCCACGGGCGCCACCACCGCCGCCACTGAAACCGCCGCCATAACCGCCACTGCCGCCGCTGCCGCCTTCATCACCGAAACTGTCGCGTTTGTCGCGTCCGCGCCCGCCGCGATCACCGCGGCCACCTTTATTAAAACTCATGCCGTGCCCGTACTCTCTTCAAAATCGTCCGCCTGCTTATCCAAGAATCATTAAGCACCGGACGCGGGCAAAATGTTTCTCGACGCAATGCCAAAATGCGCCATACGAGTCGCGATAGCCGAAATGCGCCAATGCTGCGAGCCAAAATCGTCAAGCAGTTCATTGCAGGTAAATACTGATTGTCCGCTTGCAGCTTTGCAGTGTCGATGCGATTGCCGGTTCGCACTCCAAAGGACGTTCATGACCGTTTATTTGCACCAGGAAGATTTGCCCGCAGGCGTTCTTGGCGATGGCCCGGTTGCCGTCGATACCGAAACGATGGGCCTCCACCCAGCGCGCGACCGACTTTGTCTCGTGCAAATCTCGGATGGCGGCGCGGATGAACATCTAGTGCGTTTTTCTGCGACGAGTGATTACGCAGCGCCCAACTTGAAAGCAGTTCTCACTGACCCAACGCGACTGAAGCTTTACCATTTCGCGCGATTCGATCTCGCATCGATCCATGCCTATCTGGGTGTGGTGGCGGGGCCGGTATTTTGCACTAAAATTGCGTCGCGTCTGACGCGGACATACACGGATCGGCACGGCCTAAAAGAGCTTGTCCGTGAGTTGCTGGGGCTGGAATTGTCAAAAGCCCAACAATCGTCGGACTGGGGTGCAGACGACCTGACTGATGCGCAGAAAGAATATGCGGCTTCCGACGTGCGCTATTTGCACCGGATGCGCGATATTTTCGACGTTCGCCTCGCGCGGGAAAAGCGAACGGCGCTGGCGCAGGCCTGTTTCGATTTTCTGCCTGCGCGGGCCATGATCGATCTGGCAGGCTGGGACGAAGTCGACATTTTCGCGCATGTCTGAAGCGGCGGTTCTCGACCGAGACAAACGCATCGTCTGGGCGCGTCCGGGTAGTAGCCATGACCGCCTAATCCGTGGAGCAAAACTGGTACTGCCGACAATTATCGGCGCGTTGGCTGCGGTTCTCGTAATTGCTCCGCTCGCTAATCGAAGCGAAATCAGTTTCCTGCTTGCCAAAGACAAAGTCGACATCGCCAGTGAGCGGATGCGCGTTTCCGAAGCGGTCTATCGGGGCGAAGATGCCAAGGGCCACCCATTCGTGCTGAACGCGGGTGGCGCTGTTCAAAAATCGTCGAAATCGCCGATTGTCGCGCTGACTGACTTGTCGGCGCGGATAACCCTCGACGATGGACCGGCTATGCTCCGCACGGCAGGGGCAAGCTATGATATGAACAGCGAAATGGTGCGGGTGCCAGGTGCGTTGCAATTCGTGACCGCAGACGGCTACCGGATGACGACAAGTGGTGTCGGTCTTGATCTTAAAGCGCGAACGCTGATCAGCGACGGCGCTGTGATGGGGAAAATGCCGCTTGGTACGTTCAGTGCAAACCGGATGCGCGCGGATTTGAATGCACGGACCGTGCGCCTCGATGGGCGAGCGCGCTTGCGCATCACGCAAGGGCGCGTCAGAGGATGACGATGCGTTGCGCTCTACTTTTGGCTTTTGCCGTCGCCTCACCCGCATCGGCGCAGGCGCTGCGCGGGCATAATGCCAACGCGCCGGTCGATGTCGATGCTGACCGGATCGAAGTACAGGACCGCGCCGACCGTGCGGTTTTTTCGGGCAACGTGAAAGTGCGGCAGGGCGGGCTTGCACTCGATGCCGCGCGGTTGACCGTGGCCTACTCGCGCGCCGGCGGCGGGCCGACAATTCAGCGGCTCGATGCCTCGGGCGGAGTCACGGTGCAAAGCGCGAGCGAACGCGCGACAGGCAATTTTGCGATCTACGATCTGAATCGGCGGCTGATCACGATGATCGGCGGCGTCACGCTCAATCAGGGTGCCAATGTGGTGCGCGGCGGGCGGCTGGTGATCGACCTGAATTCCGGGCGGTCAGTGATCGACGGCTCTGCAGTCGGCAGCGAGTCGGGCGTTTCGGGCGGCGCGGGCGGGCGGGTTACCGGGCGCTTTTCGGTGCCTCAGCGCGGCAATTGATCAGCTGACCCGGTTGGTCATGCACAAAGCTTGCCAATTGCCGCCGCCGTAACAGTTCGTTAACCAGAGACTGCCAGCACAGGCCAAAGCCTGCGAGCACAGGAACGAGCATGAACGACGTCAGCACTTTGATCCGGCCCGATAGCGACGCGACTGTGGGCAGCGGGCTGGAAGTCGTTTCCATTGCCAAATCCTACGACCGACGCTCGGTGCTTCACGATATTTCACTCACTGTCGGGCATGGCGAGGTCTTCGGGCTGCTCGGTCCCAATGGCGCGGGCAAGACGACCTGCTTTTATTCGATCATGGGGCTGGTGAAGCCCGATTCGGGCCGCATCATGCTCGATGGCGCCGACATAACCGGCTTGCCGATGTATCGCCGTGCGATTCTCGGTCTCGGCTATCTGCCGCAGGAAACGTCGATCTTTCGCGGGATGACGGTTGCACAGAACATCATGGCCGTGCTCGAATTGGCCGAGCCCGACAAACCGACGCGCGCGGCACGGCTTGATCAACTGTTGAACGAATTCTCGCTTGAGGGTTTGCGCGACTCGATGGCAACGGCACTGTCGGGCGGTGAACGGCGGCGCTGCGAGATCGCGCGCGCGCTGGCCGCCGACCCGTCGATCATGCTGCTCGACGAACCGTTTGCGGGCATCGACCCGATTTCGATTGCGGACATTCGCGACTTGATCAAGGATCTGAAAAAACGGCAGATCGGCGTACTGATTACTGATCATAATGTCCGCGAAACGCTCGATATCGTCGATCGTGCCTGCATCATCTATGACGGCCG
>JANODH010000064.1:0-1819 GCA_031412595.1 Sphingomonas sp.
GATCGCAGCGGCCTGATTGGGCTGGAGCATGTAAAAGCCTGGAACGATCAGAAGAAATGCAACGAGCCCGATCAGCAGCATCGATGGATCGCCGCCGCTGCTTGCCAGCCAGTTCATGCCGAAAAACATCAGTGCAAGCGCGCCGAGCAACAGCAGCAGCATGAGATAACCACTCGACGTCGTTGCTACGACTTCGCGGCTCGCATTCAATGTCGGCGCTTCGCTTCGTTCGACCATGGCCCCCTCCGTCTCGTCCGTTGGGTCGCCATATCAACATTATACGACCGGAAGGTAAACGGCGTTATTGCACCGTCACCGTCACCGCCCGCCGGTTGCGGGCATAGGATTCTTCGTCCGATCCGGTCGCATCGGGCTGCTCCTTGCCATAGCTGACAGTGGTGATCCGCGCGGTCGACACGCCGAGCGCGACGAGCGCATTCTTTGTCGCATTGGCCCGGCGTTCGCCGAGTGCCAGATTATAGTCGCGGGTGCCGCGTTCGTCGGCGTGGCCTTCGATCGTGATGCGCTTGTCGGGGTATTTGCCGAGCCAGACAGCTTGCGATTGCAGGGTTGCCTGGTCAGGGCCGTCAACATCCGAACTGTCGGTGTCGAAGAAAATCCGATCGGACGACACCGTCGCCACGAAGTCTTCCTGACTGCCGGGCACGACGGCGCCGGTTGCGGTTTCGGTTGTCACGGGCCCGGTCGATTCGACGGGTGCGGGCGGCAGTTCCTTCGGCGGCTTTTTCGCACAGGCACCGAGCGCGAGGATCGATGCCGCGATCATCAGACTTGTTGAACGCATATTATGGTCCTTTCTTAAGGCAGTAACGGGCCCCAGGTGGGGTCAGACCCGTCGACGGGCGTGGGCAAGCGGCGTTCGTTCACGCCCGTCAGGTCGACTTGCCACAGCGACGATTTGCCGCCGCGTCCCTGGCTGGTGCGGAAAAACTGGATGACACGGCCGTTGGGGGACCACGTCGGCGCTTCGTCCTGCCAGCTGTTGGTCAGCAGCCGCTCGCCGCTGCCCGACGGGCTCATCACGCCGATGCGGAAATTCCCCGCGATCTTGGTGAAGGCAATGAGGTCGCCACGCGGGCTCCATTCGGGTGTCGCATGGCGTCCCCCGCCGAAGCTGATCCGCTGCTGGTTCGAGCCATCGGCATTCATCACATAAAGCTGCTGCGATCCCGAGCGGTCGCTTTCGAACACGATTTTTCGACCATCAGGCGAAAAACTGCCGCCGACATTGATGCCGGGCGATGTCGTCAGCCGACGCGGCGTGCCACCGGCGGCGGGCACCGCATAAATGTCGGTATTGCCGGCAATCGCCATCGAATAGAGGATCGTGCGGCCATCGGGCGACCAGCGCGGCGCAAAGGCCGCCGATCCGCCTTCGGTCACGATGCGCTGCTTGCCCGTGCCGATATCGTAAACATAAATGCGCGGGCGCTTGCCGGCATAACTCAGATAGGCGATCGATTTGTAATCGGGCGAGAAACGCGGCGTCAGCACGATATTCTGACCGTTGGTCAGGAAGCGGTGGTTCGCGCCATCCGAATCCATGATGGCGAGGCGCTTGACGCGGTTTTCCTTGGGGCCGGTTTCCGCGATATAGGCCACACGACTGTCGAAAAACGGCGTCTCGCCCGACAGGCGTGCATAGATCGCATCGGCGCACTTGTGCGCTGCTCGCCGCCAGTCGCGCGCGGCAATGACGAAGCCTTTACGCGTGAGTTCGGATTTCAGGGCGACGTCATAAAGGTAGCAACCGACCGTCAATTCGCCATTGCCGTTGGCGCGGACGAAACCCTGCACA
>JANODH010000065.1:0-2533 GCA_031412595.1 Sphingomonas sp.
GTTTTGCGTGCTGAGTTTACATTCGACATTGTGAGTCTCCCGGTTTGAACTTGGTAATTTGTTTTCCCGTCGGACCATCCGGTGGGAACATGAACAATTTTGCAGGAAGCGTGCCAATTGGAAAAACCTCGGAAAAAAGGGAATGCAGCCGGTTGAGACCAAAATAAACTTGCCAAGTATTGGCAGATATTGCTAACATATGGGAATGGATCGATCACAACAAGTCGTCGGGCAGTCTTACGCCTTTCTGGATAGTATGGACCGCGCGAGCAGTGCGGCAGCGCTCAACCGTCCGGTGCTGGTGATCGGCGAGCGCGGCACGGGCAAGGAACTGATTGCCGAGCGGTTGCACCGTCTGAGCCCGCGGTGGGCAGGACCGCTGATTACGATGAACTGTGCCGCCCTTGCCGAAACGCTGATCGAAGCGGAATTGTTCGGGCATGAAGCCGGCGCGTTTACGGGCGCAACCAAAGCGCGCATCGGTCGGTTCGAAGAAGCTGATGGTGGCACCTTGTTTCTCGACGAGCTGGCGACATTGTCGGCGGGTGCGCAGGAACGCCTGCTCCGTGCTGTCGAATATGGCGAAGTGACACGGATCGGGTCGAACAAAGCGGTTCGGGTCGATGTTCGCATTGTTGCGGCGACGAACGAGCATCTGCCAGGGCTTGTGGACAAGGGCCGGTTTCGGGCGGATTTGCTGGATCGCTTGGCGTTCGAGGTGGTGACACTGCCGCCACTGCGTGCGCGCGAAGGCGATGTCCCGGTGCTGGCCGATCATTTCGGGCGACGGATGGCATCCGAAATCGGCTGGCGCGAATGGCCGGGCTTTTCGGCTGAAGCGAGCCGGGCGATGCTGGCCTATGACTGGCCGGGCAATGTCCGCGAACTGAAAAATGTGATCGAGCGTGCAGTTTATCGCTGGGCCGACGAGACGCAGCCGATCGGTGCGATTGAATTCGATCCGTTTGCTTCGCCGTGGCGGCCGGCGGGGAGTTTAATCGCATCGCAAATCCACCGTCATCCCAGCGAAAGCTGGGATCCCTCACGTCAGAAGATCCCAGCTTTCGCTGGGGTGACGTCGGTCGTGGAAAATGTCACCGACCTACGGGCAGCGGTCGATGCGCACGAACGCGCGATTCTCGAAGCGACACTGACACGGTGCCGGTTCAATCAGCGCGAGGCGGCCAAGGCCCTGTCGCTGTCTTATGACCAGTTGCGCCACTGCATGCGCAAGCACGGCATGCTGGAGAAAAAAGCAGCCTAGTCGCTTGGCTTCTGTTCGCCGAAGCCATGTTTGGTGAGCACCGGTATATTGGCCAGCGCAAAGACGAAGGTGACAGCAATAAAACCCCAGACCTTCACATTGACATACGTGTTGTCCGATACCCGCAGGTAAATCAGCAGCTGGTTGGCAGCGGCCAGCGCCAGAAAGAAAAACGCCCAGTTGCGCGACAGGATCATCCAGCCGCGATCAGTGAGGCCGTCATAACCGGCTTCGAGAACATATTTCAGATAAGGCTGGCCGCGCGCTAGACCGATGAAGAGCAGGGTTGCGTGCAGGATGTAGACCGCCGTCGCTTTATACCGGATGAGTACCGGATCGTTCAGCCAGAGCGTAAGCCCGCCGAAGCCGAGCACGAGCACGGCGGACAGCCAGAGCATTGGCGAAACCCGATTGAGCCGCCAGCGCGAAACGATGATGGCAGCGATAATCGCGACCATGAACGCGCCGGTCGCCGCAAAGATGCCGCCGAATTTGAACGCGGTGAAAAAGACGAGCAGTGGCCCGTAATCGATCGCGAGGCTCCAGCCGGGATGCGGTTTGGCGGCGGGTTCGGTCAACGGTCTACTCCTGCGATGGCACGCGCCAGTTCATCAGCGTCGAACGGGCGAAGGTCGTTCAAGGTTTCGCCGACGCCGACAGCATGGATGGGAAGCCCGAATTGCTTTGCGGCTGCGACGAGAACCCCGCCACGCGCGCTGCCGTCGAGCTTGGTCATGACAAGGCCCGTGACGCCGGCCACCTCTTTGAATACTTCGATTTGGTTGAGCGCGTTCTGCCCGGTCGTGGCGTCGAGCACGAGCACGACGTCGTGCGGTGAGGCCGGATTGATGCGGCCGAGAACGCGGCGGACTTTTGCAAGCTCATCCATAAGCTCGCGCTTGTTCTGGAGGCGGCCCGCCGTATCGACGATGAGCACGTCGATGCCGGTGGCCGTGGCTTGCTTGACGGCATCGAAAACGATCCCCGCGGCATCGCCGCCTTCGGGACCGCTCACGATGGGCACGCCGAGGCGATCTGCCCAGACTTTCAATTGCCCGATGGCGGCAGCCCGAAACGTGTCGCCTGCCGCGAGCATGACGCCATAATCCTGTTCGAGGAAATAATGCGCAAGTTTGGCAATCGTCGTCGTTTTTCCCGAACCGTTGACGCCGATGACGAGGATGACTTGTGGGCGTGGAAAGGCATCGATTTCGAGGGGCTCGGCAACGGGCCGGAGGATTTGCGCGATCTCGTCGGCCATGACGGCGC
>JANODH010000066.1:0-1584 GCA_031412595.1 Sphingomonas sp.
AGTCGCACGCATGACACGCAAATTCTTTGGCACTGACGGTATTCGCGGACGGACCAACGCCGCTCCGATGACGGCTGAAATCGCGATGAAGGTCGGGATGGCGGCCGGCACATATTTCATGCGCGGCGATCATCGCCACCGTGTCGTGATCGGCAAGGACACCCGACTGTCGGGCTATATGGTCGAAAATGCGCTGGTTGCTGGTTTTACCAGTGTCGGCATGGATGTCGTCCAGTTCGGGCCATTGCCCACGCCCGCCGTTGCCATGCTGACCCAGTCGATGCGCGCCGATCTGGGCGTCATGATTTCGGCGAGCCACAATCCCTATTATGATAACGGAATCAAGCTGTTCGGCCCCGACGGGTATAAGCTTTCCGATCTTGCCGAAGCCGAGATCGAAGTGCTTTTGGGGAGCGAAATTACGCTGCCCGATGCTGTCAATATCGGTCGTGCTCGCCGGGTCGAGGATGCCCGTGGCAGATATATTCACTTCGCCAAATCGACCTTTCCGGCGGACCTGCGGCTCGACGGCCTCAAAGTCGCGGTCGATTGCGCCAACGGTGCGGCTTATCAGGTCGCTCCAGCGGCGTTGTGGGAACTGGGCGCTGACGTCGTTGCTGTCGGGATCAATCCGAACGGCAAGAACATCAACGATCGATGCGGGTCGACGTCACCCGCGCTGCTGCAAGAAACGGTTGTTGCGAGCGGTGCGCATATCGGCATTGCGCTTGACGGCGATGCCGATCGCCTGATCATCGTCGACGAGGGCGGACGCGTTGTTGACGGTGACCAGTTGATGGCACTGATCGGCGTCAGCTGGGCGCGAAGCCGATCGTTGAGAGGAGGCGGGGTCGTTGCCACCGTCATGTCGAACCTCGGCCTTGAACGTTTTCTAAATTCGCAAGCACTGACGCTCGAGCGAACGCAAGTTGGCGATCGTTACGTGCTCGAACGGATGCGAAGTGGCGGTTTCAACGTGGGTGGCGAACAATCGGGGCATATCATTCTGTCCGATTACGCGACAACGGGCGATGGGCTGATTGCGGCTCTGCAAGTATTGGCCGAACTTGTGACAACGGGAAAGCCCGCAAGCGAACTCATGCATCTGTTCGATCCCGTGCCGCAGCTCCTGAAAAACGTCCGCTTTGCCGGGGGCAAGCCGCTCGACGCACCGCATGTCAAAGCCGCGATTGCAGAAGCCGAGTCCGAACTCGAAGGCTCGGGGCGTCTCGTCATCCGACCGTCAGGCACCGAGCCGCTCATCCGCGTCATGGCCGAAGGCGACGACGCCGGTCAGGTAACCCGGCTGGTCGATATGATCTGTGACGCCGTAAAAGAAGCAGCGTGACGTGACGGCGCGCATTCTCATCATTGCCGGGTCGGACAGCGGCGGCGGTGCTGGGATACAAGCCGATATCAAGACCGTGACGATGCTCGGCGGTCATGCGATGACGGCCGTGACTGCAGTCACGGCGCAGAACACACAGGGTGTCGATGCAGTGCACTTGATCCCGGCCGATATCGTCATTGCGCAGATCGACGCGGTTGTTCGCGATATCGGCGTCGATGCGGTGAAGATCGGCA
>JANODH010000067.1:0-23058 GCA_031412595.1 Sphingomonas sp.
GAAATCTTCGTCGTCGATCCGGGCCACAAGCCGATCGGCACCTGCCAGTTGTCGTGGATATTGCGGACACCGCGCAACATTGCGCTGGCCGATGTGATGAAGCGCGAACAGACACTGATCCCGGTCGATATGGATCAGGAAGAAGTCGCGCTCCGCTTTCAGAAATATGCACTGATTTCGGCAGCCGTGGTCGATGGCAGTGGTCGTCTGGTCGGGATGATTACTGTCGACGACATCGTCCACGTCATTCAGGAAGAAGCGGGCGAGGATATCCTGAAGCTGTCGGGCGCGGGCGACGGTGACATCAACCAGCCTATTTTCGAGAGTTATAAAGGCCGCGTCCGCTGGCTGCTCGCCAATCTCGTGACCGCACTGGTCGCCTCGTCGATCATTGCGCTGTTCGAAGGGACGATTGCCCAAATGGTCGCGCTAGCCACGCTGATGCCGATTGTCGCTGGCGTCGGCGGCAATGCAGGCACGCAGACAATGGCAGTCGCGGTGCGCGCGATCGCGACCAACCAGCTAACCGATTCGAACACAGCGCGCACGATCATGCGCGAAATGCGTATTGCCCTGCTGAACGGCGCAACTGTCGCTGCCGTGATCGGTGTCGGTGTCAGTCTCGTTTTTCAAAACCCGCAATTGGGGATGGTGATTGCAGCCGCGATGATGACAAACATATTCGTTGCCGGGCTTGCGGGCGTTCTGGTTCCCGTGACGCTCGACCGTTTCGATCAGGATCCCGCCGTCGCGTCTTCGGTATTCGTGACGATGCTTACCGATTCGATGGGATTCTTCGCTTTCTTGGGACTCGCGACATTGGCGGGCCTGACCGGCTGATGCTCCACCTGACGAAAGTGGCATTCGGCTGCAACAGCCTCGAGGATTTGTCGGCGCGGATCGAGGCGCACCGCGATTTCGTGTGGCTGACGACGCGCTATCGCCCGAAGCGGCATGAGGAAATCATCGGCGGGTCGCTGTTCTGGATATTGAAGCACAAGCTGGTCGGGCGCAGCGAAATCGTCCGGTTCGACGATGCCGAAGGCGGACGAACGGATATTGTAGTCCGCGCGCGTGTGATCGCGACTGTCGCACAGCCCAAGCGTGCGCATCAGGGATGGCGCTATCTCGAGGCCGCTAATGCCCCACGTGATCTTGGCGATGGGGCCGAAGGGGCGGATGACTTGCCCGCGGCGCTTGCCGGGGAACTGGCGGCGATCGGCTTGATTTAGCGGGTGCAGCGGGCGTCGCCCGAACCCTCTTTCACGATAGTGCAATTCTCGGTGCCAGCGACATCGACATTTCCAGAGCCATTGACAGCGATCGTCGCGCGCCGGCGAACGGTGGCGTCGACGTCGCCGGATCCCTCGGCCGCGATCGTTGCCTGCTCGCTGGCAAGGCCGCGTGCATTGATGTTGCCTGAGCCTTCGGCTGCCATTGCCGTGTCGGTGGCGGTTCCCGTGATGGTCAGGCTCCCTGAACCGCCAGCAGCAAGTTGCGCGCGCTTGACTGACACCGAGGCGACTTTCAAATTGCCCGAGCCATCGACAGCCGCGCTGAAGCTGTCGCCGTCCGCACGGTCAACGATCATATCGCCCGAACCGCTGACGCTGGCCGCTGTGATGGCAGGCATTGTCACCGTAATTACGGCGCCATCATCGCTGTCCCATGACCACGACATGCGCCCCGATTTCCGGTCGATTTGAAGCGTGTTCCGATCGATGCGGATGTCGAGCAGATCAAGCACGCGCTTTGGACCTGTTGCCGTGACCGACATGGTGGGCCCGCGTACGATCCGAACATTGTCAGACCCGTTAAGGCTGACGGCGTTGAAAGACCCGACGGTAAAGGATCGCGTGGCCGCAGGCCCGGTTTGCGCAGGCTGGTCGCTGGCATTATCAGTTTCGCTGCTGCCGAACGCATTGCTGGCCACACCCCAAAAGGCGAGCGCAAGAAACGGCGATGCAAAAATTAATGCGCGCATGA
This sequence comes from Sphingomonas sp., assembly GCA_031412595.1. GTDB lineage: Bacteria > Pseudomonadota > Alphaproteobacteria > Sphingomonadales > Sphingomonadaceae > Sphingomonas_O. The sequence continues at coordinate 1,987 of JANODH010000067.1, forward strand.
CGGCCTCCACTGTATTGATCAAACAATACAGCAGCACCGAACACTACACAAGCAACATTTCAGGCAGCGGGCTTGTTATAAATCGCTGCTGATGCACGCAGAATGTCGAGCAGTTTTACGAGCGCAGTTGGTTCGTCGACTTGCTCCATCGCAGCAAGTTCGCGCGCGAGGCGTGAAGCGGCCGCCTCGAAAATCTGGCGCTCGGAATAACTCTGCTCGGGTTGATCTTCGGCGCGGAAAAGATCTCGGACCACTTCGGCGATCGACACCAGATCACCCGAATTGATCTTGGCTTCATATTCCTGAGCGCGGCGCGACCACATCGTTCGCTTGACGCGTGGCTTGCCTTTGAGCGTTTCGAGTGCCTCATCCATCTGCTTGTTCGACGACAGTTTGCGCATCCCGACGCTTTCGGCCTTGTTTGTCGGTACGCGCAGTGTCATCCGCTCTTTTTCGAAACGCAACACATACAGCTCAAGCGCCATGCCGGCGATTTCGGATTTCTGCAGTTCGATAACGCGGCCAACGCCGTGCTTGGGATAAACAACATAATCGCCAACATCAAAAATTAGGGCATTCGAAGCCATTCATCGACCTTTCTTGACGGACTCTGGTTGGCCATGTCGAAATTAGTGCCGCACCGGTTGGGGGTGCAGAGCAGTCATCGACAACGGTGCGCGTGGGTCCTTCAGGTGTTACTCGGACAGGAAGGTCAGGCCGACCTCCGACTGTTGTGTATACATTAACAGATTCGCAACAAAAATGCCAGCCTTTCGCATTATGTTGCATGCACGGCGATTTTTTGCCTAAAGGCGGCGCGAATTCGAAAGGAACATACGTGGCCGAGACCCTGACTTTGACGCTCGATACCGGCGAAGTAACAATCAAGCTCCGGCCTGATCTGGCCCCCGGCCATGTCGAGCGCATTGCCCAGCTCGCAAACGAAGGCTTCTATGACGGCGTGGTGTTTCACCGCGTGATCGACGGATTCATGGCGCAGGGCGGCGATCCCACCGGCACGGGCATGTCGGGATCGAAGTTACCTGATCTGAAGGCCGAATTCAGCCGCGAAAGGCATGCGCGCGGCGTCTGCTCGATGGCGCGCTCGTCGGCACCAAACAGCGCGAACAGCCAGTTCTTCATCTGCCTAGCCGACGCATCGTTTCTCGATGGGCAATACACTGTCTGGGGTGAAGTCACGGCCGGCATGGACGCCGTCGACGCGCTGCCCAAAGGCGAGCCACCGAAGGTTCCCGGCAAGATTGTCAGCGCAAAAGCGCTTTAACCGGCTGGCGTCGTTACCATTGCTTTGACGACCCAGTCTCGAAACACGCGGACCGGGCGCATTTCCAGTGCTCGCGGGCGACAGACAAACCAGTAGCTGTATGGGCTTTCGACGTCCGCGTCGAAAAGCTTCACGAGTCGTTCGTCGTGTGAATCGTTGAAATGACTTTCGTGCATGAACGCGACGCCCAGGCCTTGTGCGGCCGCGTCGAGCATTAATTGCCCTGAGTCGTAGTGGTCGATTGCTGCCGGTTCGAGGTCCGCAATGTTCATCGCTTTGCGCCATTCTTCGAAGGTGTCGGGCATATCGCGATGAATGATGACGGTCAGCTCGCGAAGCTGTTCGGGCTGGGTGATCGCGCCCGGCCCGCTGCGCAAATGTTTGGCTGAAATGGCAAACACCTTGTTGCGGTCGAGCCGTTCCGCATGGAGCGATGGGTCTGGATCGCGCGTCAAGATTATCGCGGCATCAATGCCATCGCCGAGTCGTGTTGCGGCGTGTGGCGCCGTATCGAGATCGAGATGCAGTTTGGGATGCGCCGAGCGCAAGGCCGGCAGTTGCGGCATCAAACGTTGGGCAGCGAACAGCGGGAGAACGCCGAGTCGCAGTCGCATAACGTCGCCACCGCTCGCGACGGTTTCGATGGCATCGGACAATCGATCAATTGCCGGTGCAATGAGTGCAATCAGTTTTTCGCCCGACGGCGTCAACGCCATGGCCTGATGTCGCCGCTCGAAAAGCTCACGTCCGATGAATCGCTCAAGTGATTGGATCCGCCGACTGAGCGCGGGTGACGATAACGACAGTTCCTCCGCCGCTGCTTTAACGGAGCCCGTTCGCGCAACCGCGACGAAAGCTTCGACCCCCGACAAGGACGGCAAGCGCCGCATGACCTCGTGCCTTTATTGTGCAGTGCGAGCAAAATAGCCGGCACGGCGTGCTGCCGGGCAGCATGACCATTCGAGAGCCCATTTCAAGATGCAATCTTTGCACGCGCGATTTTTCTTTTCGCACTTGCAGCAATTAATGCCGCAGTGCACAAAGATTAGGCCTTTCAGGCATCCTCTCCTATAAACTTTCAAGGGTCGGCTCCCAGTGAGCCGGCCCCTTTTTTATGTATCGCGTTGCAGCACGCGCCAGGCATAGCCGGTCAGCAAAGCGCAGGCCGCAGCCGAAACCAGGTACGGCAGCGGTTGCCATATTTCGTAAAGGCCAATGCCGATCGACGGCCCCAAAACAAACGCCGCACCGTTCACCGATGTTACCCGTCCCGCAACGACACCTTGGAGTTCGGGCCCGACAGCAAGTGAAGAGCCTGCGGTATAGCCGGGCCTTGCAAAGCCGAACCCGGCGGACGCGATCGCAAAGGCGGCAGCCATCCCGAACAACGATGTTGCGCTCCCGATCATGGCACAGCCGATTGCAGCGAGTACAAGCCCCGCAAGGACGAGCGCACGCGGCTTCATGTTCAGCTGCGGGATGACGCCCCACTGGACAAGCAGCGCCGCCCCGGCGCCCGCCGTCAGGACGATGCCGATCGTTTGCTGGGACAGGACAGTGCTGGGATCTAGTTTCAACCGGTCGATTGCGAGAAAGGCAATCGCTTGCCCCACCATTGCTTGCGCATGGCCCATCACCAGCCCGACTAGCATCCACGGCCAGATGCGGGCATCCGTAAGGCGAACACGCTCGGCCGATTTCTCCGCCGTCGCGGCCGTTACGCTGGCCCCGGTCAAATTCCCACCGATCGAAGGGTAGCTGGTTGCTGCGCCCTGTGTCGCAAGGCCAGGCGTGTCGTCAGGCAGCCATCGCCATGTTACGGCCAGCACGACAAAACCGATTGCGGCAAAGAAATAAGCAGGTCCGGCAAGCCCGACGCCGGGCAAAACGAAATAGGACGCCAAAGCCGGACCGAGAATCGTGCCCAGGCCAAAGGCAGATGCCAGCAACGTCAATGCCTTCGTGCGCTCGTCGCGCGTTGTTCGCCCGGCAAGGATAGCCTGTGCAGCCGGCGGCGCTGCTGCACCGAACAGGCCGTAAATCATCCGCGCCGCAATAAAGGCACCCACCGTTGCCAGTGGCGTGATCAGGCCGTGAATGCCTGCCGTTAGGAACGCACCACAAAGTAGGACCGAAACCGAAAATCCGGCGAGGCCCAGCAAGACCATTCCTCGCCGCCCTGTCCGGTCAGAGCGTCGTGCCCAGACCGGCGCTGCGATTACCCAGACCAGCGCCGAGACCGAGAACGCAGCGGCAATGATCGTATCGGCAATGCCTAGCGACCGGCCAATGGCTGGCATGACCGATTGTAGCGCCGTGTTGCCTGCGCCGATCGTCAACATAACAGTAAAGAGGATCGCAAGTTCAGGTGCGATTTTGGGGCGGGCAACGGTCATACAAGCCTGATAGGCGCGGCGGCTGTCACCGCAACCCTGCGAGATCATCGAAATTCGTGGCCGGGGAAAAGATCGTTCGGCTAAGTAGGCTTCGGAGAGCAGGACGAAGGCTTACAACCAATATCGTTCACGGAACCATTTGGTCACGATATTCTTTTTACCGGCGGTCACGGGCAGGCTTTCGTGAAAGGCTTGGCGGTTCGGTGCGCCCTTTTTGTCCATATTGTTCCAGGCGAGCAGCATGGCAGTGCGCGGCGTCACTTTGAGGCCAGCGGCGCTGAACAGCGTCTCGCCGCCGCTTTCGGGCTCGTCCAAATAGATCATCGCCGTCCAGCTCCGCTGCCCGCCGCGCTTTTTCTCGGTTTCCCAATAAACTTCGCTGACATGAAAATAGTCGTGATGACCTTTGAACTGCTGCCCAACGACGTATCGTTGCCCTTGCATCGTTTCGCCACGACGCGGGTCGATGCCAAGCAGATTGCAGATCCGCTGGTCTATCCCGTCGACGAAGGGATGCCAGCGGTCAAGGTCGCAGCTTTCGGATGTCCGGAAGTCTGGATCGCTCGTTGCTGACAAAAGCCCAGATGGCTTTCGATCTGAATCGATCATTGCGATCAGGCCGCCACATTCCTCGATCGAGAGAAAATTTTGGACGCAATAAAGATCGACACCTTGGCCGTTGACTGGCTGTACGATCGGATTGCGGGACAAACGCGCCGCCGTGGTGCGGCCGATTTCGGCTAGTCGGTTGAGGGCCATTGGCCCGCGCTAACAAAAAAGGTCCGGCGCGCAAACGCCGGACCCGATTTGATTACCAGAAAAAGTCGTGGATTACGTCGACGACATAACCGTTGCGCGTATCGACGAGCAGGACATCGTCATGATACCGGATCCACTCGTAAGGCCACTGCGCATCGGGCAAACGATATTGCCACGGGTCACTGATACGGTAGCGCGATCCGAACAGGATCGATTCGAGATAGACCCCGATGCCGAAGCGCTGATACCCAAAATTGTAGCCATAGGGCGAGTAATAGCGCGGCTGGCGATACAGGTCGCGGTTCGAATAACGATACCGCTGCCAGTCGTAGCGGCGGTCATTGCGCCATTCGCGGTTCCAGCGCTGATTGTTGTTCCAGTTTTGGTTTCCCCAATTCTGGCTGTTGCCATTCCAGTTGCGGTTGTCGCGGACGCCGTCACGATTCTGGTCCCAGCGGCGATCGACGACACCGTTGCCGTTCCGATCCCAGCGACCGTCGATACGGCCATCGTTGTTGCGGTCAAAATCGCGGTTGTTGCGAATGCCGTCGCCATCGCGATCGCGGTCACGCCAGTTCGGGCGCCCATCCCCGTCACGATCGCCGCGTCGGGCGCGATCGTTGAGGACAGTGGGTGCGTTGCGCTGCGCTTCGCGGTTCCATCTTCCGTCAGCGGTGCCATTATTACCGCGCCAGTTGCGGTTCGCATCGTTCGGCGTTTGCTGAGCGACGGGCGCATTGTTCATCCGTTCTAAACGGCGCTGATTGCGATTTTCCGAGGATTGAGCGGGAGGAGCCGCCATCGCGACAGGTGCTTCACGCTGCTGAGCACGTCGATCGAACTGCGGTTGTGTCTGCGGCTCGGCGCGCTCACGCGCAGCGCGCATGTCGGCTCGATCCTGAACCGTTCGGCGTGAAATGTCGCCGCGTTCCATACGTTCCATGCGCTCGGCACGACGATTTTCGCGGTCTTGCGCCATTGCAGGCGTAATCAACGTGCCGGCCATCAATGCGGCGAGAATGATGCGGGTTCGCATAATTTGGTCCTCGCGGGGCCATGCGACAGGAGTGCCGCCGGTGCCCGTTGGCTCGGTTTGCGCCGATGGCCGTGAGCGGTTCCTTAACTGGCTTGTCAGCGTTCAGAAAGGTTCGACCAACCATGGCGCGCCGATATGCTTCCCTTCGCGCCTCGGTTTCGCTAAGACGCGGCGACATTACACAATCTCAGGAATGAAAAGGGCTGCATGGCCAAGGAAGAAACAATGGAACTGCGCGGGCAGGTCGTCGAACTGCTGCCCAATGCGATGTTCCGCGTAAAACTTGAAAACGACCACGAAATCCTTGGCCACACCGCCGGTAAGATGCGCAAGAATCGAATTCGGGTGCTCGTCGGCGACGAAGTGCTTGTCGAAGTCTCACCTTATGATTTGACCAAGGGCCGGATCAACTACCGGTTCAAGTGACGCTGGGCTCTGTGCCGCGGCTCGTCCTGGCCTCTGCATCGCCGCGTCGCCTTCAATTGCTGAAGCGGGTCGGGCTCGTACCTGATCTGGTTGACCCTGCTGATATCGATGAGTCGGCACTGCCGCATGAACTGCCGCGTGCTCATGTTATCCGGCTAGCTGCAGCAAAAGCGGCCAAGGTGGCCGCGCGGCACCCCGGTGCCGTCGTGCTGGCGGCAGACACTGTCGTGGCGGTTGGCCGTCATATTCTCCCGAAAACCGAGGACGAAACGCAGGCTCGCGCTTGTCTCCGGCAGCTTTCAGGGCGTCGACATCGGGTGCTCACTGCCGTGACCGTCACGACAGGCGCAACGACAAGGCACCGACTTTCGGATACCATTGTTACCTTCAAGGTGCTGACGGCTGGCGAAATCGATCATTATGTTGCGTCCGGCGAATGGCAGGGAAAAGCAGGCGGCTATGCTATTCAGGGACAAGCGGAAGTATTCGTCCGCTTTCTGTCGGGCAGCCATTCTGGCGTTGTCGGCCTACCGCTTTTCGAAACGCGCAACCTGCTGCGGAGCGTAGGCATTGGCTGACTGGCTGTACGAAGCCGGGATCGGCGAGAACCGTGCAATCCTTGTCGAAAACGAAACGATTCTCGAAGCGCAGATCGAACTGCCCGGATGGCGAGCGGGAACCGTTGTTGATGCGCGCCTCACGTCGATCCTGGTCCCGGGAAGACGCGGTATTGCAACGCTGTTCGACGAAACTGAGGTTTTGATCGAGCCGCTGCTCAGGGCTACCGAAGGTGCGGCAATCCGGATCGAGATTGTTCGCGAAGCGATTCCTGAGGCCGGTGCCGTGAAACGCGCTAAGGGCCGTGTCACTGACGCCGAACGTGTCCGCGGTCCCGATCTTGCTGCACGCATCGGCCCGCATTCGGTTGTCGGTCCACACGATCCAGATTTGTTCGAACAGGCTGGCTGGAGCGAATGTCTTGAAGCCGCAACTGATCTGGCGTTCGATTTTCCCGGTGGTCGGCTGCGGATCGCGTTGACACCTGCAATGACATTGATTGATGTGGACGGTGCACTGAACGCTGAGCTGCTGGCGATTGCGGGTGCGACTGCCGCGGCACGGGCTATCCGGCGCTTTGGCTTGGCCGGCAATATCGGGATCGATCTGCCCACTGTAGGGGGTAAATCGGCACGGCAGGCAATCGCTGATGCGTTCGATGATGAGCTGCCATTGCCGTTTGAACGGACAGGCGTGAACGGCTTTGGCTTTTTACAGGTCGTTCGCCCGCGCTTGCGCGCCTCCCTATGCGAACTCATCCGCCAAGACCGCGCTGCTGCGCAAGCACGGGCGTTGCTCCGACAAGTTCAGCGGTCTGCGCGTCCTGGCGCCGCCGAACTGATCACGTCGCCGCTCGTTGCCAAAGTCTTCGAGAATAACCCACAATGGATAAATGCGCTTTCGACAAGAATTGGCGGGCAAGTCACAATAAAAGTAAGCTGAATGTTTTGATTATGCACCGAATCGGTTGACTCATTGCAAAACCGAAACAAATCTCCCGCTCTGGGCGAGCGGGGGCAGCAGTCTTGGATCAGTATCTAATCCTCGTCGTCCAGGAACTGACGTTATTTGCAGTCGTCGGTTTCATCATCGGTGGAGTCGATGATTTTCTTGTCGATGTAATTTGGATCGTCCGATCAATATGGCGACGCCTTACCGTTTACAGGTTTCATCAGCGCGCGTCTGTCGCCAGTCTGGCAAAACCAGCGGCACCGGGACGCATCGTCGTGTTTGTGGCAGCGTGGGACGAAGCCGCCGTCATCGGGCAGATGCTTGACCACGCAACCACGGCATTCGACCATGATGATTATCGGATTTACGTCGGCTGCTATCCCAACGATCCGAAAACGATTGCCGCTGTAGAACACATGCATTCTCCCCGCATTCGGCTCGTGGTCAATGATCATATGGGGCCGACGACCAAAGCTGATTGCCTCAATACTTTGTGGTGTGCGCTGTTACGCGACGAGCTCGCCGAGGATTTTCGGGCAAAAGCCATTGTGCTCCACGATGCCGAAGATATCGTCCATTCCGCCGAATTGCGGATTTTCGACACGCTGATCGAAAGGTTCGCGCTGGTTCAGCTTCCCGTTCTGCCGCTCGTCGACGTTCGTTCACGCTGGATCAGCGGGCATTACACCGATGAGTTTGCCGAAGCGCATGGCAAGACCATGGTCGTGCGCGAAGCGATCGGTGCTGCGATCCCGGCCGCAGGTGTCGGCTGTGCATTTTCGCGCGATTTGCTGGTGCGCGTCGCGGCGCAGCGCGGTGGCGAACCGTTCGACCGCAACAGCCTGACCGAAGATTATGAAATCGGTCTGCGGCTCGCGACATTCGGCAAGCGGGCGGCCTTTGTCCGGTTGCCCGGCACCGGGCGTCAATCGATGGTCGGCGTCCGCGCGCATTTTCCGCGCACACTCGATGCAGCGGTGCGCCAGAAGTCGCGCTGGATCACGGGTATTGCCCTATCCGGGTGGGACAGGCTCGGCTGGCAAGGCGGATGGGCGGAAAGCTGGATGCGACTGCATGATCGGCGTGCCCTGATCGGTGCTGTCGTCTTGCTAACGGGCTACGCAACGCTCGTTCTGACAGCAGCGTTGTGGGCGAGTCATTTATTGCTGACGACAGCAAAGCCTGTATCGACCGCGACGCTCGATGCATTGCTATCAATCAGCGGCGTGATCTTGCTTTGGCGGCTGGCCATCAGGTGCGCTTTCGTCACGCGTTCTTATGGCTGGCGTGAAGGATTGCGTGCGATCCCCCGCGCGGTGATCGGCAATGTTATCGCGATCATGGCTGCTCGCCGAGCGGTCTGGCTCTATCTTCGCATGCGGCGCGATGGCATCGTGCGTTGGGACAAGACAGCCCATGCCTTTCCCGATGCCTTGCCTGCCGAATGACGACGACGAGTCGACCGCTGCGCGCGCTTGGCGTCATTCTGGGTAGCTGGACGGCCGCGCGTGTCGTTGCGCTATGGCCGATGACAGGCACTGCGACCGATATGCCCCCGTCCAATGTCGCCCCTGTCGCGCCCGCCCAACCCCTCGTGGCAATGCGGCTCGATGACGACGTTCCTCTTTTTGCCGCACGACCCCTGTCCGAGCGCGGGCGGAAAGCACTGCAGCGCTTTCATGGGATGGCCATGGCCGAGGATTCGACAGCAGCCACGGTAGTAACTTTGCCAGAAGCTGTCGACGCGCAGCCGGTCGCTGCGGTCGCACTGACGCGCGGCGAGCGGGGCGCTCCGCGGGCTCCCGGATTGCCGATCGTGCCTTCTGCAAATCGCTTTTCGGGCTCGGCCTGGGCGCTGATGCGTGGCGACGGTTCGCCGTCACTGGCAAACGGTGGGCAACTGGGCGGCAGTCAGATCGGCATGCGGCTGTTTTACGTGCCTGGCCCCGATGCGCTGGCGGTCACGGCGCGCATCAGTACCCCGATTTCGCAGCGAGGCGGACGCGAAGCGGCGATCGGCGTGGCACTGCGCGGGCGCAATGTTGGCCTGATTGCCGAGCAACGCATTTCGCTTGATACGAGCGGCCGTGATGCGCCTGCCGTCTTTGCTTATGGTGGGGTTTCAGACGTTAAGATCTTCGGTGGTCTGACACTCGATGGCTATGCGCAAGGCGGCGTCGTGGGCGTTAAAGCGCCGGCTGCCTTTGTCGACGGAGCGCTTCGCATCGAACGAAACGTGCTGACAGCTAAGGACGCCAGTCTTTCGGTCGGTGCCGGGATGTGGGGCGGTGCACAGCCAGGTGTTGCTCGGCTCGACATCGGTCCGCAGCTGGTTGCCCGCGTGCGCGTCGCCGAGATGACTTTGCGCGCGTCGGCGGAATGGCGACAGCGCATTGCGGGCAATGCTGCGCCATCGTCGGGACCAAGTGTGACCGTAGGCCTCGACTTTTAAGAGTGCCTTTTCATGCATGCGCAGCTAGGCAGGTTCGCGAGGCATGGACATTTATCTTCCGATCGCGAACCTGTCGGTCAACGCGCTGGTCATTATCCTTTTGGGTGGTGGCGTCGGGCTATTGTCAGGGATGTTCGGTGTCGGCGGAGGGTTCCTGACGACGCCGCTGCTGATTTTTTATGGCATCCCGCCCACGGTCGCTGCCGCATCGGCGGCAACGCAGGTGACAGGCGCCAGCGTATCGGGTGCGCTCGCGCATTATCGCCGCGGCGGGGTCGATATACAGATGGGCGCTGTGCTGGTCGCTGGTGGTATATTGGGCGCGGTCGCGGGTGCCGGATTGTTCAATCTGCTGACAAATCTGGGTCAAATCGATACGATCATAGCCGTCCTGTATGTTGCCCTACTCGGCAGCATCGGGACATTGATGATGCGCGAAGCGTGGGCAAGCGTGACCGCAAAGCTGCGTGGCGAAACCGTGCCGCCACGCAAACGACGGCATCATCCGCTGGTTGCTTCGCTCCCGATACGCTGGCGCTTTTATGCATCGGGCCTTTACATTTCGCCGTTGGCCCCGCTGCTTCTCGGTTTCGTCACCGGCATTCTCACTGTGTTGCTAGGCGTCGGCGGTGGTTTCATCATGGTGCCTGCCATGCTCTATCTGCTTGGCATGGCGACACGCGTCGTTGTCGGCACCTCGCTGTTCCAGATCCTGTTCGTCACGGCGGCAACGACCATGGTTCATGCGTTGACGACGCAAGCTGTCGACATCGTGCTTGCAGCGCTCTTGCTCATCGGCAGTGTGATCGGCGCGCAAGTAGGCGCGCAGCTCGCTACCAAATTCGCGCCGGACTACCTCAGGCTTTTTCTTGCGGCGATTGTTATCGGCGTTGCCATTCGCATGGCATTGGGGCTCGGCTGGCAACCTGACGAGATTTATACGGTGCAATTCGTATGAAACGACTGGTTGCGCTTTTTGCCGCTGTGTTTCTGTTGGGTGCGAAGGAGCCACTGCTTGTGCCCGACGTGTCACAGCGCCAGGTCGAGATTGCCTATTCGTTCACAGGCGCCGAGTTGCTCCTTTTTGGCGCCATCATTTATCCTGGCGGGCTGGTTCCGGATGGGCGTACTGACATTGCCGTCGTGCTGAAAGGGCCATCACAGTCCATTCTGGTGCGCGAAAAGCGCAAGCTCGGCGGGCTGATCTGGGCCAATGCCGACAGCGCGCGGTTCCGCTCCGCACCAACTTTTTATGCCATCGCTTCGTCGCGACCACTCGACCAGCTGGTCGATGAGCGGACGGCGGCGATTTACGAGCTTGGCCTGGGCAACATACATCTCTCGCCGGCAAGCGGGAGCAACCCAACCGATGCGCAACGGTTCGAGACCGGCTTTGTCGACCTTCGCGCGCGAGGCGAGCTTTTTGTCGATCGCCCGGGCGCCGTCGAGATTACGCGCGATGTGCTTTATCGGGCGCGACTGCGTATTCCGGCCCGCGTGCCTGTTGGGCGGTACACGGCGGAAACATTCTTGATCCGAGACGGCAAGGTAATCGCTGCCGCAACGCGTGACATCGACGTGCGCAAAACGGGTTTCGAACGCTTTGTTGCGACTGCTGCTGTGAAGTGGCCATTTATTTACGGCCTGTTTGCGGTTGTTCTTTCGGTCGGTTTCGGTTGGGGTGCGGGCGCACTGTTTCGTCGCTTTTAACGTGTCGCCAGCTTCGCGGCGCGATCGCGCCAGTTTTCGGCTAGGACAGGAAGCGCAGCAAGCGCCCGCGCGGCAGCGGGTTCGTGTCGCGCTTCGCCAGCGATCAATAACGCAACGACGCGTTTCACGGTCCATTCGGGGTAGGGGCGACTGGCGAGGGTCAAACGATCGCCAGCCGCAACGATGCCTTCTTTGATCACGCGGTAGTACCAGCCACATCGCTGCGTCTCGACCATCATCGAAACGACATCCTTGCTGTTCAGCCGATGGGCTTGTTTCCAGCAGGGTTGCCGCCCCTGCGCGATTTCGACGAGCGCTGTGCCCATCGTGTAGCGGTCGCCGATGCAGGCCCTGTCTTCGGCAAGGCCCGTCGTCGAAATATTCTCGCCGAAAGCGCCCGGGGTCTCGAGCAAATGCGCGTCGCCCAGCGCCGTCTGCCAGAATTCATAATGGTCGAACGGATAATGATGGATCGCTTTGTCCGGCCCGCCATGAACGGACAGGTCGGCTTGAGCGTCGCCATCGATGCCCAGCCACGTCACCGCGCGCGGCCCCGCGACGGCGGTCTTTCCGATGGCGCTCGACTGGCCGTTCGCAAAGCTTTGGATAACGCCGGTGAGAACAGATTCGATAATAAACGTCATGATCAGCGTGTAGCCTATTCGCTTCAGCCCGCCACCTGCGCGACTCATCGCGACACGCACGGCTCGCCTATTTCATCTTAACCATTCTCCCGTCATCGCATCGCTCAAGGTCACGAGGGGTCACATCTTTGCGAATGATCGCATCAATTTTCGGATTTTGTGGACTGGCGTTGGCCATCATGCTGCCCACACCTGCGCAGGCTCAGTTCTGGCAATGCGTGCCTTATGCGCGACAGATCAGCGGCGTCGCTATTCAGGGCAATGCTTACACTTGGTGGAACCAGGCCGAGGGACGATATGCACGCGGCAAAACGCCGAAACAGGGAGCCGTGATGGCTTTCCGGTCGAACAGCGCGATGCCGCTGGGCCATGTCGCTGTGGTGAGCCAGATTATCTCGGATCGCGAAGTCCTGCTCGATCATGCAAACTGGTCGCGCGGTGGAAAAGTCGAACGCGGCGTCCGCGCCATCGATGTGTCGGATGCCGGCGACTGGAGCGCGGTCAAGGTCTGGTTCGGGCCGATCGGCGATGTCGGCAAGCGGGTGAATCCAGTTGCCGGCTTTATTTATGCCCAACCCGATAACGCGATTGCCGCACCCGTTGTGCAAACTGCGCGCAAGCCGCTGATCGGTAAGGACGTGATCCAGTTGGCAATGCTGGAAATGGCTGTCGGCCGTTAATCGGCGTCTTTTGGCTGGTCGCGGTACCAGACTTCGACCGGCCCGGTCAGTTTGATTGTCAGCGCTGCGCCCTTGCGATCGACTTTCTTGCCCAACGCAACGCGGATCCAGCTTTCGGAGACGCAATATTCGTCGACATCATTGCGCTCCGCTTCCTTGAAACGGACGCCGATCCCGCGTTCGAGCGCTTCGGCATTGTAAAAGGGCGATGACGGGTGCGCAGCAATGCGATCGGGCGGTGTGTCAGTCATGGCCGTGTCCGTGACAGCGTTTTGCCCGCTGAGCAACTATTCGGCATCGGCCTGATTGCGCGGATGCGCATTTTCGAACGCTGCGAGTGTCATGCACTGATCGAAAATCCGCTGGATCGTGGGGAAAGGCTGCATGTCGAGTGTGTAATTCCCGGCGTTGACGACTTGCGGGACAAGCAGAATATCAGCCAGCCCCGGCGCATCGCCGAAACAAAACTGACCGGTGCGTGGATCGTTTGTGAGCGTCGCTTCAAGCCCGGCAAAGCCGGTGCCGATCCAATGATTATACCAGGCGCTGATTGCAGCTTCATCCGCACCAAGATGTTCGCGCAGATATTTCAGGACGCGCAAATTATCGATCGGATGAATGTCGCAGGCAATGCTTTGCGCCAGAGCGCGGACATAAGCGCGGTCGGCAGGCTCGGTCGGCAGAAACGCGGGATCGGGGTGCGTTTCGTCGAGATATTCGATAATCGCCAGTGATTGCGTCAGCAGCATGCCTTCATCGTCGAGAACTGGTATCAGCTTGTGCGCATTAAGTGCTCCAAAAGCTGTCTCGAGATGAGCGCCGTGCCGCAGGTGCCAGGGCTTATCTTGATAGCGAATTGCCTTGAGATTGAGCGCAATGCGGACGCGGAACGATGCTGACGACCGATAATAGCCGTGCAGGATCATCTTTAGTGTCGGTGACCCGCTTTTAGCTTGTATCGCACACCTTCGAAGCCGTCAAAAATGCCGGCAATCGCCGGATGGTCGACGGGCTCTTCGCTGTCATCGACGACAAGATTTTGCTGGCTGACATAAGCAACATAATTGCTGTCCGCGTTCTCGGCGAGCAGATGATAGAACGGCTGATCCTTCGAAGGGCGTATCGATTCAGGGATCGATTCATACCATTCATCGCTGTTGGCAAAAACAGGATCGACATCGAAAATCACGCCGCGAAAATCGAAATGACGGTGGCGAACGATGTCGCCGATGTCGAACCGCGCATGAGCGATGCTCGGAAGATTGGCATCTTTGGGAATGGAATTGTGCGTGTGCATGAAGTCAATTTAGGCGTTCTTGCGCACAACACAAGCCGCACAGGCTTGGCAAGCTGCCGTCGCTTCGCTAAGCGCCCGTCTTCGATTTCGCCAAGGACGCCGCTGCGCGCCTTGTCCTCTGCGGAGAGGTGGCTGAGTGGTCGAAAGCACCGCACTCGAAATGCGGCGTGCCCGTGAGGGTACCCAGGGTTCGAATCCCTGCCTCTCCGCCACTCGATTGTGGATCGAAGGTTGTCTGCATGAGCACTCGGGTGGAACGCAGTTCTGCGCCAGATTCCTCAATGCGAGGTACCACAAAGGACACAATGCCAGCGGCAATCTTTTCGCGCCTTTCGCCGTGGCCCACACGGGAGGTACGGCTGTCCAGGAGGCGGCATCGGCCAGCTACTTTTTTGACCCCGTCAAACAGGGATAAATCAAGGGTTTCCGTATGACCAGGCGTTCGCGTGATCCGCTCCGCGTAAGCGATGGCTTGCAATCCGGCGATATTCATAGCGTTCTGCAATCGCCGGAGTTCGTGAAAAGCGGACATTTGTGCTCACCGGGGCAGATTTTTTTCCAGCCACTGCACCACCACTGAAGCAAGCCGTATCCGGCTATCGGCAAAGCTGTGATCGGAATCGACTTCGACGTCCGTCACACGCTTCCCACCACTTTTCCGCAGGGCTTGCACGAGCTCTACATTATCCGCTTTTATCCCCTTGCTCGCATAGACAACGAGGACAGGTTTTTTCGCCAGTCCGTCCGCAAGCAACGGGAGATGCCACTGCGCGCCGCGCTCTATCACCTCGTCGGCAAGTTCGGCCGCTGTCGTGTTGCCCAGTGAATGCCCGAGGTCGTCTAATTCATCGATAAACTTTTTGCGCCCTGAATCACCTCGTGCACGCACCTGGGACGCCGTCGATTTAATGTCCCATGCGTCGAGCAGGACAACACCAGCAATATCAGCGTCCTTGGAAGCCGCAGCTGCAGCGGCGAAGCCGCCCATTGAATGGCCGGCGATGATTAGACGATTTGTGTCGATGCTGTATTTGGAAGCGGTTTCAGGGAACCGCAGGAATCCGATTGCAGCGTTCGTATCCTCGAGCGCATGCAGGATCGAGAACTTGCCCTGCGATCCCCAAGCGCCACGGTAAGTGAATGTAAGGACATTCCATCCGGCCCGGCGTGCTGCCTGTGCCAGATCCATGTTCCGCTCGTTGCCCGGCAAGCCGTGGAGAAGCAGCATGGTCGGCTTTGGGCCTTGGCCAGCAGCCAACATCATGAGCGCATTCATGCCGTACCCATTCGACGAAATGAGCAACTGCCGATCTCGGGCCGGGAATTCCGCGTTTTGAGGCGGGTCTGCAATCACTGCGGCAGGCAGAACGGCGGCGGGCTGGGCGGCCTGCGTTGATTGAGCCCCAAGAAATAGCCAGAAGACTGCAAGCAGAATTTTCATTTCGATCCCCTTTTGACGATGACTATATCAGGCAAGGGCTGTGGCACTAGATGGCTAGCGAGTGTCTGCTTTTGGGTCGGAAGCTGCAGTCGCCATTGCGAGCCGCCATCCCAACGCCGATCAATTGTAGCGACTAGGATCGTGCCGTGGCATTGGGAGACAAGGCAATATCGGAAGATTGAGGGGCGCATGAGTTACGAGGCGGCCAAATTCATCCATCTCATTGGCGTGGTCCTTCTTCTCGGCAATGTTACGGCGACGGCGATCTGGAAACTGTTCGCCGATCGGACTGGTGACCCCAAAATCGTGAGCTTTGCTCAACGTTTGATCACGTTGACCGACTGGAGTCTTACCTTTTGGGGCGTCATCCTAACCGTATGGGGTGGCTACGCCGCAGCCGTGATCGGACGCCTCGACCTGCTTTCGGACCGATGGCTGGTCGCTGGCCAACTATTGTTTGTCCTGTCCGGTGCAATGTGGCTCGGCGCACTGATCCCTCTCCAGGTGCGCATGGCCCGTATGTCCCGGCAGTTCCAAAATGGCGGCGCGATCCCGCCAGCCTATGCCGCGGCGAGTCGAAGGTGGTTTATTGTCGGGGTCATCGCCACCGTTCCGCTTGTGGCCGCGGTCTGGATAATGATCGCCAAGCCATCGTGATACCAACGATCCAGCAGCGCTCGGAGCTGCATCGGATCGGATAATATTTGCCAGTCGTTTCGTATCCACAAGTTGAGACCGAACTCACCCTGATCCCATCTCAGCCAAGATAAAACGTCGACCGATGCGCGAAGCTGTGGCGTGCCGCCCGGATGATCGTTGGGACGCTCATGCGAAAACGGGAACTGGTTCACCCGTTCGACATTAAGCGACTGAAGTAATGTCCAAGCTTCGAGACGAAGAGGCCGCGGCATTTCAATTGCTTCTGAAGCGACCGTTGACCGTAAAAAGGACGGGATCATCTTTTATATTGCAGCGGGCACAGCGTCCCTGGCGTTGCCGCAAGCAGATTTAGCTCAAGTCCTTGCGCACGATGGTGCTGTCTCCGGCATTCGCCAAAACACGGCGATTACACATAACGCGACAAATGCGATCATCGCGCCGGGTGCGGCGGCCCATCCACTGGTCGTCACCAATAGATGGGCTGCCAAAGGCGTGAGGCCGCCGAAGATGGCCGTGGCCGTCGTCGCACCCAATGCAAGGCCACTCAGTCTGCCCTCGCCGGGAAATTGTTCGGCCGTCGCGACAGCGCCGACAGCGCTAACGGCGCCACCAAGCGCTGCCAGAACAATTGCACCAGCCCAAGTTGCATCGCCACCCCAAGCCATTAGTGCAAACATGCCCGTTGGCAGCACTATGCCACCAAATGCCAGCACGAGCAGCATGGGGCGACGGCCATAATGGTCGGACGCAAGACCGATCATGGGCGTCACGAGGATAACCGTCAGAGCTGCAAGGACCGAAATCGACAGCGCGCGCGTCTCTGGCATCGTGCCGGTGACATCAAGAAACGCTGGCACGTAGGTAATCCCGACATAATAGGTGATCGAACCCAGCGCCGAGATTGCAAAGCCGCGGGCAATGGCGCTGCGATGTCTTGTAAGCGTCTGCCGGATGGGATTTTGCGGCACTGTGCCTGCGGCGCGCTGACGCAGGAATTCGGGTGTTTCTTCGAGCGTCGCGCGGGCGATCAGCACCAAGCCGGCAAGCGCTGCGCCGAACAGAAAGGGCAAGCGCCATCCCCACGTCACCAGCGACTCTTCCGGTATTGCCCAAACCGTCAGCGCCGCTGCACCAGCTGCCAACAGCGCGCCGACTTCGCTTGCCGCCGATGCGCAACTGGTGATCAACCCGCGCCGGCTGTCTTTGGCACCTTCCATCAGGTAAGCGACGACGCCGGTATATTCGCCACCCACCGAAAACGACATCAAACAGCGCAGCGCAATGAGCAGGACGCCGGCAAGCGGGCCAATCTGGGCAAAAGTCGGCAGCATTGCCGTTGCGAGCATGGCGATGGTCATCAAAGCCATCGAGCCCAGCATCGTTACCCGTCGGCCAAGTCGGTCTCCAAAATGACCGAACACAAGCGCTCCGACTGGCCGCATCAGGTACGCGATCGCAAAGCCACCGAGTATTTCTGTCATCGACTGCGGGCCGGTGCCGAAAAACACCCGCGCCAGGACCGTCGAGAAATAGAGGTAAAGTGTGAAATCATACCATTCGACGATCGTCGAAAGTGCGGCAACAAACATCGATCGGCGCGACATGGGCAAGGATGAGGAAGGTGCGGCCCTGGGCAGAGTTTGGGATGGGATTTCAGCCACGCGACAAGTTGTCCAATTTCACGAGTGGTGGCAAGACTCCGTTGTGAGATCAGTCCCGGCAGGATGATCCGGCGGCGCTATACGGGTGATGTCGCTTCTACGCTGTTTGCATCCCCGGGCGGCGTTTACGGCAGTGATGGGGGAACCGGCCATAGCGGCTGCTGTTCGGCATTATGCGATTGCATTCCCAAAGCCCTCAGCCTCGGCCATCAGTTTTCGCGCGGCGTCAATAACGATCGACAAGCGATACGGCTTCGAAAACACAAGTCCACCGTCAACCGGCTGCGGATCTTCGGTGCTATAGCCCGTCACATAAATCACTGGCAATTTCGGGAAGATTTGCCGAGCGACCTTGCCCAGGCCCCACCCATCTGGCGTGCCGGGCATCCGGATATCGGTAAACAGGAGGTCGATGTCAGGATGCACTTCCAGTTCCGTCAGTGCGGCTGCTGCACTGCTCGCGACGACGACTTCGAAACCGGCGTCTTCGAATTCGACTTTTGCAATTTTTGCTATCAGCAGCTCATCTTCGACAATCAGGACTTTGCCCACATATCGACCTTTCTTTTTCAGTCCCGGAAACCATCCTGTGGCAGGACGATCCGGATGGTAGTGCCCTGTGCTGGCTCGCTCTCGACTTCGATTTCACCGCCCGACTGTTTTGTAAACCCGTAAACCTGGCTTAACCCAAGACCCGTACCTTGCCCGAGCGGTTTGGTCGTAAAGAACGGCTCGAAAATGCGCTCGCGAACATCGCTGCTTATTCCAACGCCCGTATCGGTAACAGACAAGATGACAGATGGTTCACGATACGCCGTCGTGATCGTTAAAGTCCCTCCGTCGGGCATCGCGTCACGGGCATTTATAGCCAAATTCAAAATTACATTCTCGGTTTGAAGTCGATCGACAACAACCATTGGCAGGTGAGGCTCGAGGTTGAAAATGAGGTCATAAGCTGGGCCAAGCGTGCTCTTGAGAAGGCTCGACATGTCGCGGACAATGCAGCTCACATCTTGACGACTTGGCATCAGTGGCTGCCGCCGGGCAAAAGCCAGAAGCTGCGCATTGAGTTTTGCGGCGCGATCTGCCCCTTGCAAAGCGCCATCCAGCGCACACTGTAGCTGCTCATCCTTGGGCGCTAGGCGCTGCGCCCGTTCAAGATTGCCGACCATCACCATCAACAGATTGTTGAAATCATGTGCAATGCCTCCGGTCAGCTGGCCGACTGCTTCCATTTTTTGCGAATGGCGCAGCATTTCTTCGGCATGTTCGCGGTCTGCGGTCTCGCGTTGCAGGGCGGCGAGCGCCTCGTCGCGCTCGCGCACACGCTGCACAAGGCCATCGTTGGCAAGCGCCAACTGCCGGGGCGAGGGGAGGGCAACGGCCTTTGGGAGAAGCGGCCATAATGCGATTGCCGTAGCGACGGATATCAAAGCGGTTGCGAGCTTTATAAGTCCTTCGATTCCATAAGCAGGAACCCACAGCACCAAAATCGACATGAAATGGGTTACGCCGCATGCCATGATGAAGGCCGCAAATAGCCACACGACCCAGCCGAACTCGACATCACGCCGTCTTGCGATAAACTTAGCGAGCACGAGGGGAATCGAAAAATAGGCAAGTCCAATGAGCAGGTCGGCAATGACATGCGTCCAAACAAGAACGGGATCCCAAAGCAGGCAGAATCCGTGGGGAGGGAGGCCACGTTCAGCCAGCATCCGCGCAACATAGTTGTACATTTATCCTCCCCCAGCATTGGTTCAGCAACCATTCGGTGCTTTAATCGATGAAATGCGACCTCGTTCCCGTTTGATCCGCAGGACCAGCCGGCCGAACCTTCGACAACAAAGAACCAGCGAGACGGCTGTGAACGTGACCCACATCATGGTCCAGAAACCGCCGATATTGCCAACAAAAGCAGCTTGACGGGTGATTTCAACATCAAATGTGACTGCAACATTGACTTTCACATCACAATGTCATTGAATGAGTCGATGAGCACATCCCTTATCGAAAAACTCCGTACGCATGTTGCCAATGGCAGCGTTTCTCGTTCGGGCCTTGCCCGGGCAGCAGGTCTGCATGCCAACACCTTGCGCGATTTTGACGATGCTGCATGGAATCCAACGGCGGAGACGTTGCGCAAGCTTGAGGCGTACCTTGACGCCAATGACGACAGCCCGGCGCTGGTTCCAATCGAGCAAATCATCGAGGAAGCGCGCAATGGGCGGATGTACATTCTTGTCGATGACGAAGACCGAGAGAACGAAGGCGATCTGATCATTCCGGCGCAGATGGCGACGCCCGATGCGATCAATTTCATGGCGACGCACGGGCGCGGGTTGATTTGTCTTGCGATGACAAAGTCGCGCGTCGACCAGCTCGGCCTCGAACTCATGTCACGCGCAAATGGCACGCGGCATGAGACGGCCTTCACGACGTCGATCGAAGCGCGCGAAGGCGTGACGACGGGGATATCGGCTGCCGATCGCGCGCGGACGATTTCCGTTGCCATCGATGCCAGCAAGGGCGCGGATGACATCGTGACACCGGGCCACGTGTTTCCCCTGATCGCGCGCGACGGTGGTGTGCTGGTGCGCACGGGGCATACCGAAGCTGCTGTCGATGTTTCGCGGCTGGCGGGGCTCAATCCGTCGGGTGTGATCTGCGAGATCATGAAAGATGACGGCACGATGGCGCGGATGGACGATCTGCTCCGCTTTGCGCGCGTCCACGGCTTGAAAATCGGGACCATCCGCGATCTGATCGCCTATCGCATGCGCAACGATCACCTTGTCGAGCGCGTGTCCGAGAGCCAGTTTACATCCGACTATGGTGGCGACTGGAAAGCAATGACCTATCGCAACAAAGTCGACGGCTCGATAAATATCGTGCTGCAAATGGGCAAAGTGCGGCCGGATCAGCCGACATTGGTGCGAATGCACAGCATTTCGATTTTTGCCGATCTGCTGGGACAGCAAGGCCCGCGCAAACGCACGTTGCAGCGGGCGATGGGCGAAATCGGAAAAGTGGGCGCTGGTTTGATCGTCCTCATCACACCGAACGATAGCGACACGCTGACGCGTGAAATCGGCGGGAACCCCCGCACCGAAATG
>JANODH010000068.1:0-2141 GCA_031412595.1 Sphingomonas sp.
CGCCTCGGCGACGTTGAGCGAGGTGCGCGGCTCGAGAAACCCGCCGTCGCGAAGTGGCTCAAGCGATGCTTTACTTAGCGGCTGGACCAGCGGCCCGCCGAGGATCGTGCCGACCGGCAGCGCGCGCGTGGCGACAAGGACTTCGGGTCCGGTCGGTGCAGGGGCAACGATGCTTGCAACGGCGGTTGGCGCGGCCTGGCCAAACATGCTCCGTGCCATCACGGCTGTAACAGCGGCAATGACGAGGGCGCCGACGAGTAAGGCGATCTTCTTTGGCTCCATGACGTAACAGCGCCTCCCAGCACAGGTCTTTAAGTTCAACGTCGGTTATGCCGCGCAGTGGTTAAGATATCGTTTGGAAGATGACCCAAAGGCCAGCGGCAGAAATCGCAATCCCATAAGGAATTTCGGGACGGCCGGATTTCTTGGCAACGCGGTGGTAAATCAGCATGGCAAGCGTCAGGATTCCGCCGAGGATCGACATGATTATCAAAAGATTCATCATGCTGCTGAGCGGGAACCAAAGCCCCAGCGCGGCGATCAATTTAACATCGCCGCCGCCCATTGCGCCGATGGCGAAAAAGATCAGGAAAAACAGGAACAGGCCGATGCCCAGAATGAGCTGAATCCCGATTTCGGGCCATAATCCATAGCCTTGGACCAGCCACAGCAGGGGTGCTGCACAGGCGATCCCGCCGGTCAGCCAGTTCTCGATCAACCGACGACGCCAGTCACCGACCGCCGCGACAACAAGAGCGATCGCCAGCAGGCCCAGAAGAATGCGCGTCAAGAATATGGTTTCCATGCGCTTAAGCTCTAGACGCATAGCCTTGCGAAAACGTAACCAAGCAATCGATGACGTTCGATCGCCGAAAATTTCCGCTTAATGCCACGATAACCATGACGCCGGCAGCAGACGGCTGGCCGCTTCGGACCTACGAACAGCCTGCCGTTGGCGAGCGTCGCGGGTCGATCCTCTGGTTGGGCGGGCGAGGTGATATCGTCGAGAAATATATCGAGACGCTCGATGCCTGGTCGAAGGCCGGATGGAGCATCGCCAGTTTCGACTGGCGCGGGCAGGGCGGATCGGGGCGCGTTGGAGGAAACCCGGCGGTGGGCCACATCGACGATTATTCGACATGGATCGGCGATCTCGCGAGATTTTATGCGGACTGGGCTGCGCGGGAGGCCGGTCCACATATCGTCATGGGGCATTCCATGGGCGGACATCTCGTCCTGCGCGCGCTCGCCGAAAAGGCCATTGCGCCTGACAAAGTTGTACTCGTGGCGCCGATGCTTGGTTTCGAAACCGGTGTAATACCTTTCCCCGTTGCCTTTTGGACGGCTCGAATGATGGCGCGGCTCAAAAATGAAATGCGGCCGGCATGGAAGCGCAACGAAAAACCGGCAGCGGCAAACGCGTCGCGCCAGGGTTTTTTGACGCACGACGCCGACCGGTATGCCGATGAACTTTGGTGGAAAAAAATGGACCCATCGCTGGCGCTGGGGCCCCCGAGTTGGTCCTGGCTCGCCGCTGCCTATCGTTCGATTGCGGGCCTAAATCGCAATGGCGCTGTCGAGCAGATCGCGACGCCGGTTCTGATCTTGTGTGCCGAAAAAGACGAACTCGTCAGTGCACGCGCGATCCATGCGTTCGCAGCGCGTTTGCCCAACGCGTCGCTAGTTGTGTTCGGTGACGATACTGCGCATGAGATATTGCGGGAGGCCGATGGCCCTCGAAACAGGGCGCTGGCAGCGGTAGCGGAGTTTCTTGCGTGAGCAGTTATGAATTTGCGGTCATCGGTGGCGGTATTGCCGGGGCCAGCGTTGCGGCAGCACTTGCGCCGCATGCGTCAGTCGTGCTGCTCGAAGCTGAGGATGTGCCGGGCTATCATTCGACCGGGCGATCGGCTGCTTTCTGGCACGAAACGCTGGGCGGGCCGCTGGTCCAGCCGCTAAGCAAAGCATCGCTTGAGCCACTTCGCGACGGCGGGTTTCTCGAGCCGCGCACCTCGCTCAACGTCGCCGAGGCGGAAAATGTCGGCAAACTTGATGCGCTGATGGCGAATTTTGCCGGGACAGGCGCGCATCTGCGCCGCCTCGATCATGCAGGCATTCTCGGATTTGTCCCGCGGGCGACG